>DASRDP010000028.1 GCA_035652535.1 Chloroflexota bacterium | reverse complement strand
GGCGGTGTCCCTGGTGCATTTCCTCTGCAGCTTTCCTGCGACCTCCGCGAGTCAGCGCGAGCCCAGCGCGACCGAGCGTGCCGCCGCCAACCTGGCGCG
Source organism: Chloroflexota bacterium (assembly GCA_035652535.1). Classification (NCBI taxonomy): domain Bacteria; kingdom Bacillati; phylum Chloroflexota; species Chloroflexota bacterium. The sequence continues at coordinate 12,030 of DASRDP010000028.1, read as the reverse complement.
TTGGACCGACCTTGTGCCGCGGATCGTCCAGGGGCTGTGCACCGAGCCTGCCAGGCAGATGGGCCTGCAGCGCCTGGCGCTCCAGCGCGCCTTCGTCGAGCAGCTGCGCGCGGAAGGCGCCGCGTGAGACGTGGCCAGCTCCTGGACCCGTGATGGCGGCTCTCGGCGACCTGATGACGGTCCACAAGCTCGACTACGCGTCCGACCGCGTCCTGATTGCCTGGTCCGGCTCGGTCGTGGAGTGCCGCGACCAGCTGATTGCGCTCCAGGCCGTGTTCCAGCCGAAGAGCCCGAATCCGCCGGTCGTCGATGGCGTCCCCCTATGCCAAGGCGACGTTTTCACCGAGTATTACTACCTCGATCGCTGGTACAACGTGTTCCACATCGCGGACGCCCGGGGGTCGATCAAGGGCTGGTACTGTAACGCGGCGCGCCCGCCCGCAGTCAGCGCGTCTCACATCTCCTTCGTCGATCTCGCGCTCGACCTCTTCGTCCATCCCGATGGCCACTACACCGTGTTGGACGAGGACGAGTTCGCGCAGCTGGCCGCGGAGCTGTACCGACCCGAAGACGTCGCCGGCGCGCGCTCTGCCATCGAGGAGTTGATCGTCCTCGCGCACGCGGGCCTCCTGCCGTCCCCGCGCGATGCCATCTGACGCGGCGGTCCGCTGGGGCGCGCTTCCGGCCGGCGTGGTCGCCGTCTCGACCTCCAGCATCTTGATTCGGCTCACGGCGGCACCCCCCATCGTGACCGCAGCCCATCGCATGGTCTGGAGCGCCGCGATCCTACTGGCGCTGGCCGGGCTCACGCGACGCGCGGAGCTTGTCGGGATGTCGCGGCGCTCGTTCCTCCTGCTGGCCCTGGCGGGCGCGCTCCTCGGCGCGCACTTCGCTCTTTGGACGGCGGCGCTCTTTGCGACATCTGTGGCCAGCGCGGTCTTTCTCGTGGACACCCACCCAATACTGGTTGGCTTCTTCGCGCGCTGGACGCTGGCGGAGACGACGAAGCTGACGACGTGGGTGGGAATCGGCCTCACGCTCGTTGGCGGGGCCATCATCGCGGGGGGCGATTCTGGCGCGGGCGCGTCGATCGTGGGAGACGCAATGGCGGTCATCGCCGCGGCGATGTTCGCGGGGTATCTCGTGATCGGCCGCCGCGCGCGACAGGGCCTCAGCACCGTGACGTACGCGGGGCTGGTCTACGGGGGCGCGGCGGCGCTGCTCCTGGCGGCTACCGCCCTGAGCGGCGCGGGCCTTTCCCCGCGAAGTGCGCTCGATCCCCTCGCATGGCTTGGGCTGGTCGCCGTCCCGACCCTCGGCGGGCATACGGTGTTCAACTGGACTCTTCGCTACCTGCCCGCGTCGGTCGTGGGCGTCGCCATCCTGGGCGAGCCAGTCGTCGCCACGGGTCTCGCGTGGCTCATCCTTCGCGAGCAGCCGCCAGTCACCGCGATCGCGGGCGGGTGCGTCGTACTGGTCGGGCTCTTTATCGCGCTGAGGGGCGCGAGAGAGCCATCCGCGAGTCAGGCGAGGTCAACGGTCCCGTCGGCGTAATCCACCGGGTCGCCGAAAACGGTAGCCGCCTCGTGGGCAACCAGCCGTGCAGCCTCCTCCATGGGCGGAGCGCACCCCCGCTGCTCCCGAATGGACGTGACGCGGACGTCGAGTCCGCACGGGCGGATGAGATCAAATGGGGCGAGGTCGGGCGCGACGTTCAGGGCGAGCCCGTGCCAGCAGACCCCGCGGCTGATGGCGACGCCGACGAAGCCGATCTTGCGCTCGCCCACCCAGACGCCACGACCGCAGCTGCAACGATCAGCAGTCGTGCCGAGCGCGGCGGCCGTGTGAATGAGCACGTCCTCGAGGCGGTGGACGTAGCCCGGTACGTCGGGTGCAAGGGCGTGGAGCGGCGCGATGACGTAGCCGACGAGCTGCCCTGGGCCATGGTACAGAGCCTGGCCGCCCCGCTCGGAGGGACGGACCGCGATGCCGCGACCCGCGATCTCGTCGCGCGTCGCCCGGAGGTCGCCGCTCTCGCCGCGTCGACCGAACGTGATGACGGGCCGGTGCTCGAGGAGGAGCAAAGTGGATCGGTCCTCCCCGCCGATAATGGCGTCCCGAATCCGGAGCTGAAGGTCATGGACCGGGTCGTAGTCCTGGAGCCCCAGCCAGACCGCTCTCACCGTCCAGCCCCCTCGTTCGCACGGCGCTGGGCTCGAACCGGGCGCGGCGGGACGTGGAGCGGCGTTCCGAGCCCGACGAGGCTCGCCTCGAGCATCGCTTCTGAGTAGGTGGGGTGGACGTGGATCGTCGCGGCCAGATCATCGAGCGTTGCACGGAGACGAACCGCGAGCGCGGCCTCGGCGATCAGGTCGCCTGCGCGCTCGCCAACGATCTGTACGCCAAGCACCTCGTGGGTGTTCCTGTCGGCCAGCACCTTTACGAAACCCGTCGTCTCGCCCGTCGCGACGGCTCTGCCGCTCGCCAGAAAGGGGAAGCGGTGCACGTCGACCTCCCAGCCGTCCCCAATGTCAGCCTCGTGCAGGCCGACGCTGGCGATCTCCGGCTGCGTGAAGATGGCCGACGGTACAGCGCGGGGATCGAAGGAATGGCCGCCATTGCCGGCGATCGTCTCGGCCGCGATGAAGCCCTGATGTGTCGCGACGTGGGCGAGCTGGGAGCCACCGGTCACGTCGCCGATGGCAAAGATGTGGGGAACGTTCGTCCGCATCTGCCCGTCGGTTGGGATCCCTTTCGGTTCGTAGGCGACCCCCGCGTCGGACAATCCCAGCCCATCGACGTTGGGCTTCCGACCAACTGCCACGAGCACGACGTCGGCCGAGAACGCGCGCTCGGTCCCTTCGATCAGCGCCCGCGCCTCTACTCCATTTTGGGCTTGGCAGATGTTCAGCACTCGGGCTCCGGTGTGGCACGCGATCCCTTTTCTCTCGAAGGCGCGCCGCAGCTCGCGCGATACGTCGGCGTCCTCAGTGGGCACGACGCGAGAGAGCATCTCGAGGACCGTCACGTCCGTCCCGAACGCGTTCCACACCTCGGCCCATTCGACGCCCACGGCGCCCGCGCCGATAATGACGGCCCGAGATGGCGCCTCGGACAGGGCCAGCGCTCCGGTGCTGTCGACTACATTGGGCAGATCGGCGCCGGGTATGTTCACGCGCGCGGGCCTCGAGCCGGTCGCAATGATCAGGTGCTCGAACCGAACCCGCCGCGGCACCGGCTCGCCAGAGACGATGCAGGTATGCGCGCCATCCAGCCGCGCGTGGCCGTGGATGACCTGAACGTGGTTGGCGTCGAGGAGGCGGGTCAGGCCCTGACGAAGCTGCGCGACCGCGCGGTCACGATGCTGCGCGGCCGCTGGGAAATCGGGCTCGACTGAGGAGGTGCGCGCGCCGAACGCGGGCGCGCCGCGCGCGAGTCGCAGCACCTCTGCGCTGTGGAGCATAGCCTTTGAGGGAATGCAGCCGACGTTGAGGCAAACACCGCCCAGCTCCTCGGCCTCGACCACTGCGCAGGTGAGGCCGAGCTGGGCGGCGCGGATCGCCGCCGCATACCCGCCGGGCCCGGCGCCGATGACCAGCACGTCGAAGAGTTGCTCCACGCGCCTCCACCGACCGACGGGTGCCCCGAACTACCACGAGTATAATCAACGGGGTCTGTACTGGAGCGTGGGTTGGACGTCGATCAGTTCATCGCCGACGCGGAAGCCTTCCACCAGGCAGTCAGTACAGAGCACTTTCGATCGGGAGCCGGCCTTCAGGCTGGGCTGAAGATCGGCCCGATCTACGAACGATACCTGCCCCTCTTCGAGGGCGAGCGTTTTCACGAGGCCGCGCTCTGGGACCTCGAGCCGACGCAGGTCCTGTATCTCCAGGACTTCATCGCCGGCGGCTACCTCCAGAACCAGACCGCGGACTTGGTCGAGCGCTATGCCGCGGAGGAAGCGGCCGCCACGGTCGAGTGGGACGAGCGCCCCGTGTCATACCGCACCGTCCCGGTGCTCATCGCCAACGAGGCGGACGCGGTGCGGCGTCACGCGCTCGAGGAGCGGTACCTCACCGCGCTCGCGACCTTCAACCCGATCCTGGAGGAGCGCGAGAAGCGCCTCCAGCGCCACGCTCGCGGGTTCGGGCTCGGCGACTACGTCGATCTCTACGACGCGCTCCGCGGGTTTCACCTGTCCGAGCTCACCGAGAGCATGGTGCGATTCATCGCCGCAACCGATGAGGCGTATTTCGCGGCTCTCGACACATACCTCGGCGAGATGCACATCCTGCGGGACGACGCTCGGAAGTGCGACCTCGCGCGCATCTTTCGCGGAACAGCCTACGACCTCTGGTTCCCCCAGGCTCGACTGCTCCCTACGCTTCACGCGACGCTGCGCGATCTCGGCATTCCTCTCGAGGACCAGACGAACATCCATCTGGATACCGCGGAGCGTCCGCTGAAATCGCCCCGCGCATTTTGCTCGGCCATTCGCGTGCCGGATGACGTTCGTCTCGTGGTCAAGCCGACCGGCGGGGTTCCGGACTACGAGGCCCTCCTGCACGAGGCGGGGCACGCGGAGCACTTCGGCAATGTGGACCGTACGCTCCCCTTCGCGTACCGGCGCCTGGGCGACTCGTCCGTCACGGAGGCGTACGCGTTCCTGATGGAGCATCTCACCAACGATCCGCGCTGGCTCGACCGCTACCTCGGATTCGGACGGCCAGAGAGCTTTCTTCAGCTCGAGGGCTTCCACCGCCTCTATTTTCTGCGCCGCTATGGGACCAAGCTGACCTACGAACAGCTGCTTCATCGCGCGGACGAGCCGGGCGACGTGGCGCCCGTCTACGACGAGCTGTTCACGAGAAATCTCGGCGTTGGGTACGGGAGTGAGAGCTATCTCGCCGACGTCGACCCCGGGTTCTACGCCGCCGCGTACGTTCGCGCCTGGATCTTCGAGGCGCAGATGCGTCGCTACCTCCAGCGCGAGTTCGACGACGAATGGTTTCGGAACCTCAAGGCGGGCAAGTTCCTGATCGAGCTGTGGCGGGAGGGCCAGAAGTATCCCGTTGACACGCTGGTGCGCTGGATGGGCTACGATGGTCTGGACCCGACCTGGATCATGGAGGACATCCGGCAATTGATGGGGGTCCCATGACGTCGCTCACGCACTTCGACGAGACCGGCCGCGCCCACATGGTGGACGTGTCCGAGAAGGCTGAGACGGTGCGCGAAGCAACCGCGCGCGGACGGATCACGATGGAGCGCGCAACGCTCGAGCTGATTGAGCGGGGTGCGATGGAGAAGGGAGATGTGCTGGCGGTGGCGCAAGTTGGCGGGGTGATGGCGGCAAAGCAGACGGGCTCCCTGATTCCCATGTGCCATCCGCTCCCGATCACGGGCGTCGATCTGCGCTTTCACGTCGATCACGACCGCTCTTCGATTGACATCGAGGCCACCGCGCGCATCGTCGGCAAGACCGGGGTTGAGATGGAGGCGCTCACCGCGGTCTCCGTCGCCGCGCTGACCATCTACGATATGTGCAAAGCCGTAGACCGCGCGATGGTGATCAGCGACGTGCGGCTGGTCCGAAAGAGTGGTGGTAAGTCCGGAGACTTCCGTCGCAAGGGCGAACCGTGACCGCCGCGGGCGCTGCCCATCCGATCCGCGTCGCCGTCATGACGATGAGCGATCTCGGGGCGCGCGGCGAGCGCGAGGACACGAGCGGCGACCGCATCGTGGCGTTTCTCCCGTTGATCGGGGCTGAGCTGGTCGAGCGCACAATGATTCCGGACGAGCGCGACCAGATCCGCGCGAACCTCGTGCGCTTCGCGGACGACCTGCACGTCGACCTCGTGCTGACGACTGGCGGCACGGGGATCGCGCCGCGCGACGTCACGCCTGACGCAACCGCGTCGGTCGTCGATTACCAGGTACCAGGTATCGCCGAAGCCATGCGGGCGATGAGTATCCAGAAGACGCCGTTCGGCATGCTCTCCCGACAGGTCGTGGGCGTGAGGAAGCGCACGCTGATTGTGAACCTTCCCGGGAGTCCAAAGGCCGTCGCCGAGTGCCTCGAGGTGCTGCAGCCCGTGCTTCCCCACGCGATCGATCTGATCCGCGGGTCGCCGGTCGACCACACGCCCCCGGCTACCGCGTCGTCGGACTAATCTGGCGGGTCGGGGTGGGAGTCGCGGCCACGGGTGACGGCGAGCCCTGAGGAGCCCCGAGCGGGACGACCCGGAAGCGCTCGGTCTGCGCGAGGCTCCCGTTGAGATACAGCTCGACGCGATAGTCGCCCGGCGCCCAACCTCCGTTCGGCGCGGCGATTCTGAAGCTCCCACCGTTCGGGATGCCTCCGCTCTTCACTTCCGCTTCACCGAGGCGCGAGTCGCGCGGGGTGTTCCGGACGTTCTCCGCTATCCACGTGGCGCGCATTGTCGTCCCGGGCGGTGCGCTCGCGAGGGTGAAGATCACGTAGATCTCCGGCGCGGCGGTGGTGAACTCAGTTTTCGTGGCCGCCCCGTTGGGCTGGTCGCTCACGATCACGTGCGAGACGCGAGGCGGGCCCGCGTTCGCCGGTGGTGGAATGACACCCCACCCGGCGGCAACGCCCGCGCCCGCGACGATCAGGGCAAGGGCGAGACCTCCCACGCGAAGTCCCGTGTTGGTGGGGCGATGGACGACGATGGTTCCCGCCATCAGATCGCCAAGCCGCTGTCGCTTCGGCGTCACCATCACGAGGAGGGCGCCCGGTAGGTAGAACAGGAGGCCGTCGACCAGGCGGAACGCGTTCCGTGTGATGGATGTCTCCAGGCTCATCGGCTGCGCGGCGAGGCGCTGCACTCGAGCCTCCGCCGCAAGCTTGCCGAGGGTGGCGCCGAAGCTCGCTTCCATCAGGACGAAGTACACGAGCATGATGAGGATGACGAGGACCAGAAGCACCACCGAGTGGACCCCGAGATTTACGAGCATCAGGAGTACGACGGCGACGAGGCCGGAGAAGTCGTTGACGGCGGGGTTGAGATCCGTGAACTTGGAGGCAATGAGCAAGACGAGGAAGGAAAAGACGCCGAAGGCGACGAGCGCGTCGACGACCTGCGCAAACAGACGATCGCCGATGGTGGCGTATCGGATGGGGGGTGGCGCCGATGGGGGTGCGACTGTCGGCGCCAGTGGCGAAGCTGGCGCCTCGTCGACCGCGGCGTCCTCCGGCTCGACCTCCGGGGGAATGCTCGGTGGTTCTACAGGGCCTCCACGTCTACCGAGTAGCTCCCAATGCCCTCGATCTCGATCTTCACAACATCGCCGTCCTTGATGGGAGCGACGCCATCTGGCGACCCCGTGGTGACGATATCGCCGGGCATCAGCGTATAGCAGTACGACGAGTACTCGATGATCTCCGCGAGCGTCTCGATCATGTCGCTGGTGTTCGCGTCCTGGCGCAGCTCGTCGTTCACCCAGAGTTTGATGTCCAGGTCCTGGGGATCGGAGATCTCCTCCTTCAGGACGATCCACGGCCCGATGGGCGTAAAGCCGCGATACGACTTGCGGCGCGATCGGTCGCCCTCGCCGCGCACGGTGATGTCGAGGAGCGCCGTGTAGCCAAACACGTAGTCAAGCGCCTGGGATGGTGACACGCGGTAGCACTCCCGGCCGATGACCGCCGCGAGCTCCGGTTCGTGATGCACCTCCCTCCCTGGCGTAGTGTCCGGCAACAGAATCGTGTCGCCGGGCCCGATGATCGACGAGGGGGATTTGAGAAAGACGTCGCCTCGTTCGCCGGGTGGTCGGCCGGGCACGTCCGACAGGCCGGACCTTAGGTGCTGGGGGCCGGACTGGGTCGTCCCAAATCGGCCCTCTGCAAAGTACTTCTGCATCTCCGCGTTGTGGGCGCGATAGTTTGAAGCGGCGGCGGCGATCTTGCTGGGAGCCGGCGTCGGCGGGCGCAGGCGGACCTGGGCGAGCGGGATTCGGCGGGCGCTCGCCAGCTTCGATTCGATTCGCGGGCGAACGCGATCGAAATGGATGATGGTGCGCGGCACGAAAACGAATGGCCACTCCGTGTCGTGCTCATCGAGGGCATCGGTGACGTCTGCGAGCTGGTCGCCCTCCACCACACCCAGTCGATAGTCATCAAAGAGCGCGAGCCGCATCCGGGCCTCCCGTTCGAGGGTTTTCTGCCAAGTCCCCTTGACTAGCCGTCGGCGATCAGATCACGGGGTGTGGGCCACCGCCGCGGCCGCCCCCCGGGCGGCGCTATAGACGGAGGAAGCCGCGGCCACCGCAGCTCCGGTATCGTTTCCGTAACCCTGGCGAGCCAGAAGGGTCTCGATCCCGGCGAGAAGCAGCAGGATGTTGTCCTGGGTTGCGGAATATCCCATCACCCCGATTCGCCAGATCTTTCCCGCCTGGGCTCCGAGTCCTCCGGCAATCTCAACGCCAAATTCATTCAGCAGCTCGGCGCGTACCCGCGCCTCGTCGACTGCGTCGGGTGTGCGCACGGCCACAACCGTCGGGAGTCGGAATGTCGGGTTTCCGAACAGGTCGAGCTCCAGCGCGCTGATCCCCGCGGTCAGCGCCTTCTGATGCAGCTTATGGCGGGCGAACCGATCGTCGAGTCCTTCCTCGACGACGAGGCGGACGGCCTCGCGAAGCGCATAGGTCAGAAGGACGGGCGCCGTGTGGTGGTACGCTCGCTCCTCGGCGAACCAGTACCGGTCGTGGAAGTCCAGATCGAAGTACCAGTTTTGAACGGGAGTCGCACGGCCGCGGATGTAGGCCATGGCGTCGTCGCTCACGGTGATGGGGGCGAGCCCGGGCGGTGCCGATAGGCACTTCTGGCTGGCGCTAAAGCAAATCGCGCAGTTCCACTGGTCCGGGACGACGCGAATGCCGCCGAGCGTTGCGACCGTGTCCACGACGAGCATGGCATCGTGCTCGCGGGCAGCTTGCCCGATCTCGTCCAGGGGCTGCTGGATCCCGGTCGACGTTTCGCCGTGGGTCGCCATGACGACCCGGGCTCGTTCGGCGCGCAGCGCCCGTCGGACGTCGTCCGGATCGACCGGTTCTCCCCAGGGCGCCGTCACCGTGACGGCTTTCCCCCCGCACCTGCGCACGATCTCGGCCATGCGTTCGCCAAACAACCCATTGATGCACACGACGGCGGTGTCGCCGGGCTGAATGAGGTTGGTGAGCGCCGCCTCCATTCCTGCCCCGCCAGTACCAGGGAGCGAAAGACACGTGCGATTCCGCGTCTGAAAGACCTGGCGTAGCAACCGGGCCGTATCGTCCATGACGCTCAGGAAGAAGGGATCCTTGTGTCCCGTGAGGGGGGCGATCAGCGCCTGGATGACTGTAGGCGGGAGCTCTGTCGGCCCAGGCGCCATGAGGATCCGCTGCGGGGGCCTGACGGGAGATACGGTCGTGCTATCGCTTGCCATGGGATAGGCACGCTCCAGTGGGGGGGTAGGTACGGCCCATTGTATCCGTCGCCGGGGCGTCTCGCAACGTAACGACCGGACCCGCGGCCGCGAGCCAGCCCGGGCGGCCGGCGCCACGGCGGGCCCGTCGTCGCGTCCACCACCAAATTCGGGTGATGTCGTGACGAGACCGTAACACCTCGGGCCGAATTCGTGACACATTTGGCACCGCGCGGACGTTTTACAGAATAGAGCGAGACTATCCTCAGGTTCGGGCGGAGGCAATGGGCTCAGACGATCAGGCCCGGTGTGACGCGTGCGGTTCGCACCGATTGTGCTGGTTCACCCCGGCCCGCTGGCGGCGCCACCTCGGGATCTTTCTCTGCCTCGCCTGTTCGCGGATCAACATCTGGTGTCCGCGCCCGTCGCGACCGGATGTGCTGATGGGCGGTCGGACGTTTACCCGCTCGTTGCCCTGGTCCAGAACCGCATTGACCAGCGGGGTCAACACTGGACCCATAGCGCACTTGTCTGAGTATCGCCTGGACAGCCGGGAGGTTCGATGAACCAAGTCGGGAACGAGGTCGAGATCATGATGGCGGCGGGTCTGGATGACGACGAGATCCTGCGCCTCGCTCAATTCAAGCAGCGGGTTACCGCCGGCGAGTGCGACGACCTGACTATCGAGTACAAGCGCATCATGTTCCTCAAGTTCCTCTATTCCGAGGGCCGACTCCAGAGCTGACGCCCCGGCGCGGAACGGCGCGGTCGCACGTTACGTGTCCCCGGATCCTCGTGCCGGGGACGAGGCGACGGAGCCGGCTGGCTCGGTCGCGGTAGCGGCGAGCGCGTGACCGTCGTGGGTCGTGATGATCTCTCGTCTCGGCTCCGGAAGGAGCGCTTCCGCCAGAACCTGGTCCACCTGTTCCACCGATACGAACCGCAGCTCCTGACGAATCCCCTCCGGGACGTCCTGCAGGTCGCGCTCGTTCTCTTTGGGAATGATGATGGTCCGCAGACCTGCCCGGTGCGCCGCCAGAACTTTGTCCCTCAGCCCGCCGATGGGCAGGACCCGACCCCGGAGAGTGATCTCCCCGGTCATTCCGACGTCGTGACGGACCGGGCGCTGACTGAGCGCGGAGATGATCGCGGTCGCGATGGTGATTCCGGCGGATGGGCCGTCTTTGGGAATCGCGCCGGCGGGCACGTGGACGTGCACGTCCGTTCGCTCGTAGAAGTCGTCGGGAATGCCGAGCGCCCCGGCGCGAGATCGCGCGTAAGTCAGCGACGCGCGCGCCGATTCCTGCATGACCTCGCCCAGCTGCCCGGTGAGGATCAGGTTTCCGCGGCCGGGGACTGCGCGGGCCTCGACGAAGAGGATGTCTCCGCCGACGGGGGTCCATGCGAGGCCGGCCACGACGCCCACGGCGTCCTCCAGCTCGGCAACGTCGGCGTGGAACCGCGGTTGTCCCAGAAAGCCCGGCAGATCCTCTGACGTGATCACAGCGTGGGTCGTGTCGCCGCTGGCAATGCGCCTGGCGACGCGGCGCAAGACACTCGCGATCTCGCGCTCCAGGCTCCTCACGCCGGCTTCCCGCGTGTAGTCGCGTATGACGCGCCGAATGGTGACTTCTGGGATTTCGACGGCGGCGGGATCGATCCCGTGCTCGCTCATCTGTTTGGGAACCAGGTACCGGAGGGCAATCTGTACCTTCTGCTCTTCCGTGTACCCGGAGATCTCGATGACCTCCATGCGGTCCCGGAGCGCCGCGGGGATGGTGTCCAGCACGTTTGCGGTCGCGATGAAGAGCACTCGGCTCAGGTCGAACGGCACGTCGAGATAGTGGTCGACGAAGGCGTGGTTCTGCTCGGGGTCGAGAACTTCCAAGAGGGCGGAGGCAGGATCGCCGCGGATGTCCGCGCCGAGCTTGTCGACCTCGTCGAGCATGAGTACAGGGTTATAGGTCTCGACGCGTCGCAAGCTCTGAATAATGCGCCCGGGCAGGGCGCCGATGTACGTTCGACGATGCCCACGGATCTCGGCCTCGTCGTGCACGCCGCCGAGGCTCAGTCGAGCGAACTTCCGCCCCAGGGCCCGCGCGATGGACTGCCCGAGGGAGGTCTTGCCGACGCCTGGGGGCCCTACGAAGCACAGGATCGGGCCCTTCATGTCCGCCTTCAGCTTGCGAACGGCCAGGTAGTCCAGGATTCGGTCTTTGACTTTCTCGAGGTCGTAGTGGTCCTCGTTCAGCACCCGCTCCGCCGCGGCGAGGTCCAGGCTGTCGACCGTGCTCTTGCTCCAGGGAAGCGAGACCATCCACTCGAGGTAGGTCCGGATGACGCTGGCCTCCGGGGCCATCGGACTCATGTTGGCGAGTCGCTCGAGCTCGTGCTCCGCCTCAGTCCGTGCTTCGTCCGGCATCCCGGCATCGACGATTCGCTGCCGAAGGTCAGCGGTCGCCGCTTCCGCTGAATCGGTCTCTCCCAGCTCGCGCTGGATGGCCTTGAGCTGCTCGCGCAGATAGTATTCGCGCTGTGTGCGATCCATCTGCTCGCGAATCTGGGACTGGATCTTGCTCCCGATCTCGACGACCTCCATCTCCCG
>DASRDP010000027.1 GCA_035652535.1 Chloroflexota bacterium | reverse complement strand
CTACAGGGTCCCGTCCTGCCTGGGCGCCTCTGCACTTTTCGTGATCAACTCATTGCACTATTCGTGATCCCCAACACCTGAGCCCCGCGGAGCGGCACCAAGCAACCATCGCGATGCATCAGCGGACTCTCGATCTCGCCGGATACACCCCCCTGTACTAGTCCGTAAACGCCATTCTGGCCAAGAATCCCGTGGCCGGACCTGTCGGCAACTATGGCCCGCAAATTGGCGCGACCTGGAACATCTTCGAGTCGGAATTACGAGACTGAGGAGGGGCCCGTGTCCGTGACGGAAGACCATGCGACTATGGGGTCCGAGGTTGCGTTGTCGGGCGGATGAGAGCGGCGTGCGTCCCCCGGTGGTTCCCACGCTGATGCTCCCAGTGAGCGCGTCCACTCGTATAGCCGCTCGAACCATGCGCCGATCCGTCCGAACAAATCGTCTATCGCCACGAACCCACTCTCGCTCGCGGCACCGACGATGGGATGGCTGCGAGCACCCAGATCAGGGAGCGCCGGACCCGCTCGAGAATCACCGGCTGACTTGCGCGTGCGAGTCGGCCTGACGGTAACCGTCGGGGTGGGGGAACTCGTCGACGCAGGCGTTGTAGTCGATGTCGAGGGGCATGTGACCTGGCTGAGCAGAAACGTTTGCGTCTCTCCTGACGAGCCACTAGTAGTGGCAGCCACCGGCACCGCCACGCCGAAGTCAACACCGCTGACTACGATGCTGAACACGTCGGCGGCACCATCACGATAGTTTTTCATCTTCGGGTCGAATTTGATACTCGTGAAGCCAGGCGTTCCATTCATACCAGTCCAGCTCACTTCGTAGCGACCCAGGATTCCATGGTACGTGATTCCGTCCGCTGGTGCTATGCGCGAAAACCCGTCTGTGCCAATAGCTACATAATGCACTGCTTGGGTGCACATGTTGGTGATTCGAAACATGATGGTCGTTTTGTCGTTCGCCGTATCATTAATGTAGCCTAGATACTCAAATACGAAACAATGTCCGGATTGCGTGCACGTACCGCCGTTGAGCACCGGCGTTGCGGTTGGCGTGCTCACAACTGTCCTCGTTGCTGTGCTGGTAGCCCTGGTCGCGGTTCGCGTACTGGTCGGTGCAACGCTGGATGTGGGCGTCGGCGTCTCCGTCCGGGTCGGCGTCTCCGTCGCGCTGGGCACCGCGGTTGGCGTGGGGGTCGCGGTGGCCGTGCCAGTCGGCGTCTCCGTCGGACTCCCCACCACAGCGACGGTGATCGCGGGGAGCGAGAACTCGGAGGTGTTGCCATTCGCGTCTGTTGCGGTCGCCACGATCCGGTCTCCGCTCGAAACCCCCAGCGACGCGGCATCGCCCAGATTCGTCGTGCGGGGTAGCTGAGCATCTGTGCTCAAATAGGTGTCGGTCCCCAGGAACGTCTTCCCTTGGGGATTTGCGCTCGCATCCGCCTTAAAGAACTCAATGGTGAGGGGATAGCCCGAACTTGTTGTAGTTGAGTCAACCGAATATTGAACCTCCAGATTGCCGCCGGCAACTTGCGCGGCGGTCAGATCGGGAAAGTTCTGCATCCTATTCGCGCCATCGTCCCCATCGCCGGCATCATTGGGAGTCGGCCCAAATGTGCTGCCGAGGGTGAGGCTGTACGCAAGGTCTATGCCCGCATCGCGGGTTGGATCGGAGCCTGGAGAGCCGAAAGTGTTGGAGAAGATCGAATTGCGCTGGATGCGATTCTGCGTCTGGCTCCCGCTAACACCAGGCTGGGCGCCAACCAGTATCCCCTGGTTGTTATTAAAGGCAACCACGTTGCCTGCTCCCGTGCTAGTTCCTCCAACCACATTAGAGGAACTGGCGGTAATCGACACTCCGGTGCCACCATTTCCCAAATCAATAGTACCTGTCCTGTCTGTGCCTATGAAGTTCCCCTGTATCACGTTTGCCGGACTTCCGTCACCAGTAATTTGAATCCCGTCGGATCCATTGGAAGCGATAACATTGCGTGCGCCAGGATCGGTACCCCCGATGGTATTTGTGTTGCCAGAATTGGTAATGGCGATCCCGGCCTGACCGTTCCCCAGGGGCATGGTGCCGGTCGCATCTGTTCCTATGAAGTTGCCTTGAATGATCGTATTGTTTGCCCCCTGCACAATACGAATGCCGTTGTCCCCGTTACCTGAAATGACATTTCCCGCACCGCTCGCAGTTCCACCGACGGTGTTGTTGCTCGGGGGCGTTGGTGGAGGTACCTCGGAGTTCTCTAACCTGACGCCTTGCTGGACATTGCCGACGGCAACCGTGCCGGTGACGTCGGTGCCGATGAAGTTGCCCTGGATCAGATTCCCGGTCGAGGTCCCCCGAATGGAAATTCCGGACCGGGCTTGACAACCACTGGAGCAGCCGTTGCCTGAGATGATATTGCGCGCGCCTGCGTCCGTTCCGCCGATGAGGTTGTCTGAAGAGTTTCGAATGTCGATACCGCTGCTGTTTGTTCCGCCAATTCCAGCCGTTCCAGTGGCATTTGTGCCGATGAAGTTGCCCTGTACACGATTTCCGGTCGACCCCGTAATAAGGCGAACGTTTCCCAGGGCTCCAGCGCCATTTCCGGAAATTACATTGCGAGCTGCGCTGGTCGTACCTCCGATCTGGTTATTTGACGAGCTTCGAAGCGTTACACCACCGTCACCATTGCCCCGGTTCTGCGTTCCCGTGGCGTCCGTTCCGAGGTAGTTGCCCTGGATGATGTTGGAACTGGAACCCGCCCGAAGATCGATTCCGCTGCTCAGGAAGTGATTGATTACTAGATTGCGAATGACCACACCAGACGTGTTGATTGTCAATCCACTGCGCGCGAATCCACTGGGGTTGCTGAGAGTGCCATTCGTCCCGTCAAGCTCGACCCGAGTGGCACCGCCAGTATTTCCATCAATCGTCACTGCTTCGGTAATAGGCGGAAGGACCGTGTTGGCGACAGCGCCGCCGCCGGTGCCAACCTGAATCGTTGGGACACCTGGCCCGAGGTCGAATGTTATGGTATCGGCGCCGAAACTGGCATTGGCTGCGTTGATGGCTTCACGCAGCGTGCAGTTGGCCAAATCGCAGACCCCATCGTCGGAATCCGCGGTGGAGTTGACGACGTACACGGTTCCTTGAGCGGAGACGAGTGCAGAGCGGCCAGGGAATGCACTCAGTGCGGACCAGACAACCGAAATGAGCAACGCGCAGTGCAGGAGGGCCCGACTCGTCGTCACCTCGCGCGCTCCTTGTGGGGGTCAGTCTTCTTCGCGCTCGCGGTGTCGTCCGCCGTCACCGCGCGAAGGAGTCGCCATAGGTTTCTACGAGGTGGGGCGGGGACGGGGTAGGGCGCTACCACCCCATTCCTGGAAGCGGAAATAGCAGGAGGTTTCCTTGGTGGCGCTCAGAGGGTCTCCACTCCAATAATGAAGGCGAGGTGAATCTGGGCATTGGAGTGGGAAATGGAAGTCGAGACTGGCTCGACTAGGACTATTGCCCTGGCGGTAGTAGAAGACGAGCCCTTGATGTCGGACCTACTCCGAGTTGCGCTGGCCCAGCTTCCTGGATTCGCCGTCGTCGGGGTGTTCGCTGACGCAGAGACGGCCTTGCATGAGATTCCCCTGGTCCGGCCTCTTGTGGCCGTGCTGGACATCGACCTGGGCCGCGGGCTCAGCGGCATTCAGCTCGGGATGATGCTTCGGGAGAGCGTGCCAGGTCTGGGCATCGTGCTCCTTTCGAACCTCTGGGTGCCACGATTCATCGCTTCGCTGCCACCCGAAGTTATGGCAGGGTGGTGCTATCTTCTGAAGAAGTCCCTGACCGACGTAGCCGCGCTCGGACGGGCCATTGAGGGCGCTGCCGCGGGCTTGGTCGTGCTCGATCCCCACGTCGTGGCCGACCGTGAGCCCCGTCCGCCGACAGCGCTCGCTCGGCTGACTCCTCGGCAGCGGGAGATCCTTGCCCTCCTGGCTCAGGGGTTCACCAATGCGTCGATCGCCGATCGCCTGGTGCTGGCGCCCAGCAGTGTCGAAAACCAACTGCACGCGATCTACGCTGAGCTGGGGTTTTCCGATGGCCATACCGAGCTCAATCCCCGGGTGCGTGCAACCCTCGCGTACCTGCTCCAAAGCCAGCCGCCCGAGGACCGACAGTCTCAGGATTCGGGGCCCTTGATAAGGGGAGACCGAACTCGGGCGTGACCCCCCTGGCATCCGTCGCGAGATGGAGCGGCAGCCTGACGTGGACCGTGGTCCCTGTGCCTTGCGCGCTGCTGATATCCCAGCTGCCGCCCGCTTGGTGTACGCGGGCTTCGATGCTGCCCAACCCCAACCCATACCGTGTCGTCGTCGGGTCAAACCCGCACCCATCATCCTGCACGATGATGGCCAGATCTCGTTCGAGGTGGACATCCAGGCTAATCTGGACCGAGGAGGCGCGTCCATGGCGGACAGCGTTGGCAAGCGCCTCCTCAATGATGCGGTAAGATGCCAGCCGCAGAGACTCGGGAATGTGGTTCCGAATCGTGGTATCCCAGGCGCTGAACGCCGGCCCCGTCTCCACCGTGACGGTGAGCTCGCCGCGGAATAGCTCTGCCAGCTCGTCTACGGCAGGGCGCAGCCCTTCGCGAAGAAATGGCGGATGGAGTCGATAGCTCGCCCTCCGAATTTCCCGCTCGCGGACCTCATCAATGGTCTGGCGGGCGTGATTCAGTAGGGCTCTCGACTCAGCGGGACTCGTGTCCAGGAGCCGCTCGCTTTGCCCGAGGCGCTCCCACGCCAGCAGCAGCCGGCTCTGGACTCGGCCGTGCAACAATTCAGCGATCTCGCGCCGTGTTTCCTCCTCGGCCGCCACGGCCTGGGCAGAGACGCGCACCAGCGCTTGGGCGGCCCGTTGGCGCTCCGCCACGGCCGCAGCAAGGGCCATACTCGTGAGCGCCGTGCACCCCATGTACGCTTGCAGGAGTAGGAGCGATTCGTTCAGATCAACGCGCACGAATGGTCCATAGCCGCGCACGGTGCCGAGCAAGGCTATGCCAGAGAGGAAGGCGGCTGCGGTGGCTGTGTTCCGCTGGTCAATCGCAAAGGCCGCCCAGATCAGCGGCGGTAGCGTGAGGAACTCGACAGGATACGGGGGGGCTGCAGTGGGCGGCAGCGGGCCGAAGATCGACCCGCCCAGTATCGCCAAGAGCACGAGGAGAGCGATGGCCTCCCACCGAGGCCGTGATTTCCATGACAGCGGGGGGTCCCTGGTCCAGAGCACGAGCACCGGTGCAACGATTAGAACGCCGGCGGCGTCGCCCAGCCACCATGTGAACCAGATCGGACCGAGATCCGCGGGATGCGCGTAACCTGCGGCTACGAGGGTCATTCCGCCCACAGTGGCGCTCACTAGGGGGCTCAGAGCGCCCGCCATGCCAGCGAACCGAAATACGTCGTCGATACGGTCTAGGGCGTCGCGTCCGCGGGCGAATCGGTTCACCAGGTATGCGCCGAGCAAGGGTTCCAGCGTGTTGCCCACCGCGATCAACGCCGAGGTCAGGACCGACCCCTCCGTTACCTGATTGACGAGAAACGCACCGACCACAATACTCGGCCATACCTGATAGCCGAAAACAAGGGTCGCGGCCAGAGCGATTCCTGAGGGTGCCCACACCGGCGTTGCGCTTGGGTGCACGAAGGCCAGTGCGAGCCCCAACTTGCCTGCTACAAAGTAAGCAGCGGCAAGCAGGGTGATGATTCCGATCGCTCTCGCGGATCGGGGCCGCGTGGGCCACCGTCCCCCAGTCCCACTGAGCGTGTCCGCGTCAAACGGTTCGCTGGCTCCTTCCCGCGCCAACGCCATGCCCCAACCCCCATTCCCAACCGTCCGACTGCATATTCAGGCGAACAATGAAAGGAAGCCGCATGATTATTGTCTCGTCATTCCGGTGCTTTCAGGATGAGAGATCCGGTCGGATCAAGCCCGACAGAGAGCCTCTCCAGCGATGTGGAGATTCGGAAGCATCGCCCCGCTCGGCACCGTTGGCAGCAGACCTCGGTGCGATTGAATGAGATCGCGACGTCGGGCGAAGCGAGCTCAATGCCACACGGTGTGTCTTCACGTTGTGGCACAAGGCATTATGGCCAGCGGCCATTCTATCACCCAGCAGGCTCACGCTACGTTCACCGCCCAACTCGTTCGTGCCGCATTGTGGGCGAATGGGTGGCAATCCAATCCGCAGCATGGTGCTTCCGCAACTCGGCCATCACCCGGGTCGCCCGCTGATGAAAGTCTCGGCCAGAACCTCGCCGCCCAGAACGAGCAGACCGTCGGCGACATCGCCTTCCGCGACCTTTTGGCCCCGCGTCCTGAAGCCACGTCAGCCAGTGAGGCCCGACCGTGATCCGGGCGCCCTGAGTCAGCCACTTCCGCGTCTTTCAGACGTCGCTCCGGAGCGCAGTACGTACCAGCTTACGTGTCAGCTTGCAGAGGGCGACCGCCCTGATCTGCTTCACCGGCGCCGACACCCGGGCCAGCAATTTAGGGGCCTGCGCTAGCTGCCCAATGCCGTCATGCATTGTCCTCATGCGCCAACCAACTCTGGCCCACGAGAAGTGTCCGGGCTCTTCGCCACGCCCGACCAACGGTTCGCGACGTGCCAGCAACTCGCCGGGATGGATGTCGGGGGTTCTGCCCAGTATCTGCCCCACAACCTGGCACTTACCGGCCAACCAGACCCACTGTTTGCTGACGACGGAATGGTTCGAATGCATCAGGCGATCTCGGACGTGCCCCGGCCTCTCGATTACGCGTCTACCGCCTTGCTCATCGCAGCGGTCAGCGCCGGCAAAGCCATCGTCGACGACGAGTGCGCGCAGATGGCGGCCGCCGACCTCACCCACGGCTGATAGTGCACCGAGTCTCGCTCGAGTGCTCGCCGGTGCATCACCTGTGGCTACGTCCGAGGAGGCGCATCGGGTGACGCTCAGCATCGAGCGCTGGCGAATCGTCGTCGCCCGTGCTCCTGTTCGGTGTGCAAACAGGGCCGACGTCAACACCTTTGCGCGCTCAGCGAACCATCCCGCCGTCCTATCCACGCTGGGAGGTCGACCAACTCTTACCGCCTGCACGGAACTGTCGGCTGATCGGGGG
The DNA here is from genome assembly GCA_035652535.1 of Chloroflexota bacterium. Lineage (NCBI taxonomy): Bacteria > Bacillati > Chloroflexota > Chloroflexota bacterium. The sequence goes on along the minus strand of DASRDP010000027.1, from coordinate 38,457 downwards.
GCTCCGGGTCGTCGATTTGGCCGATGCACATCGTGGCCTGTCTCCTCGGCGCACGGCAGTTCGCGGTCGCGATGCGGCCAACGCGATTCGGAGGCCGCATCAACGCCGGCATCCTGGCTGTCTTCTGGCTCTGGACGGCGCCATCGGCTGCAACTCCGGCTTTGGCTCGCTCGCCCGACACCCGCACATCAGGACGTGGAGTGCGAGACCCGGCCGGGACATCCCAGCGCCGGACGGTCAATCGGTCCTCGCCTACCGCAGATCCCACTCGTGAGCGTTCCACGCGGGCGTGCCCGTCTGGTGACCGGGCGTCACGTTCACCAGCCGCTGCGCCGCGATCACGGGTCGAAGCTGGAAGAACAGGCCCATGTACGTTACCTGGTCCGTCTGGTGATGCACGATCTCCGCGAGCACCTTTCCCCGCTCCGTCACAGGGATCGTCACCGTGTACGTGTCCACCAGGGCGTCCAGGTCCGGATTCATGTAGCGCGCCATGTTGCCGCCCTGGTACCGGTTCTCCGCCGTTCCAGCGAAGCTGCTGTGATATCGCTTCACGTCCGCCGAGCGCAGACCGTTGCCCAGCCCGATGAGAATGAAAGCGGGGAAGTTGAAGAGGTACTCTCGATCGGGAACGCGCTGGATTGGCACCACGTTCGTCTCGACGGTGACGCCGACCCGCTGCCAGTTATCGGCAACGGGGAAGATCGACTTCAGATGGTGGTCCCGCTGGGCGGTCGTCCACAGCTCGACCGATAGCGGCTGACCGCCTCCGTCGCGATACATCCCGTCGGCGCCCCGCGAATACCCCATGTCGTCGATGAGCTCTGTCGCGCGCCTCGGATCGTACCCATACCGCACGATGCTCGATTCGATGGCCGGATACAGCGGCTCCGAGGGATGCACGAAGCTGTGGGCGATTGGGACCAGCCCGTGCGTCACCGAGTCGACGATCTGCTGGCGGTCGATTGCCAGCAGGAGCGCGCGGCGCAGGCGAACGTCCGCGACGACGCGCGGGCTCGGATTGACGAACTGCGGGTAAATCGGCACCCAACCGGCCGGAGCGTAGAGCGGCTCGACGTCCGCCCGCTGTTCCTTGACGGAGAGCGATTGCTCGATGTCCAGCCCGCGTCCCATCGTGAGATCGACGACCCCGCTGGCCACGTTCGCAATCAGCGCGTTGGCGTCGTAGATGAATTTGACTTCGATTTGATCGATCTTGGGCCTGCCCATGATGTAGCGATCGAAGGCCTCGAGCCCGACGTGGCTGCCGGGCGCCCACGCCTTCAGCTTGTAGGCCCCGGTTCCGACGAAGGCGTCGGTCCAGTACGGCGTGTCCATGAGGTGCGCCTTGTCCTCGGCGTACGCCTCCTCCAGCAGGTGCTTCGGCAGCGGAAGCGCGAGCACGCCGCTAAACAGAGAGTCCGCCTCGATGAACGGTTGGCTCCAGGTGACCGTCACCGTTCTGGGATCTGGCGCCTGAACGTCCTCGATCAACGCGATGCTGGCGACGGGAAAGATCTCCACAACCTCCTTGTCGCGGTAGACCGTGGCCGTGAAGATCAGGTCGTCGGACGTGACGGGCGTACCATCGTGCCACTGGGCGCCGTCGCGGATGCGCCACGTGGTCTGCATGCGCCCGTCGGGGAGCAACGACCAGAGACCGTTCTCAAAGGTCGGCACCGCTTCCGCGAGCCGCGCCTCGAGAAGGCCTTTGTCGTTGATCGTGACGAGTCCGACCTGAAGCAGCTCCTCGACAGCTTCTCCGCCGGGCACGTTCCCGAGCGCACCGCCCGGATCGGTCCGGTTCGTGCCGAGATGCCTCGGCTCGCCGAAAATGGCGGCGGTCAAGTGCTTCGGGGCGGCTGCGACCGCGTCCTGGCTGCGCGGCGATCCTCCTTGCGGCTGCGGCGCCGCGCACGCCGCCAGGCTTCCAATGACCAGGATGACCGCGCCCAGGCCCCTTCGAAAAACCATAAACCTCTCCCGTCAGTCCGAATGCGCGTGCAAAGCGATGGCATCCTCGCACAGTCGAGTTGAATCGGCAAGGCAATCCCGATATAAGCATCCTCAGCGCCGACGCGGCGACAGAGTGCGCCGACGCTGCCACTCCCGACAATCGGAGGAACGCGGGCAATGATCGTCGACGCGGACGCCCATGTAACCGTGCCGTATGAGATTTTCGCCGAGCGACTCGACGGCATCCCCACCGACCGCAAGCCCCGCCCAATTCATCTCGACGGTCGCGAATTCTGGGTGATCGATGGCAAACTCGCACCGAAGCTCGGCGGGTTCGGCCAGGGCACGCCCGGCGGATTTGGAACGCGCCGGATCGGCGCGCAGGACTACTACGTCGACAACGTGCCTGGCCGGCTCTCGGACATGGACCGGGAAGGCGTACAGATCCAGGTGCTCTATCCAGACTTGATCCTCGTCAATCCCGGCATCGAAAACCCGGATGTCGCCAGCGCGATCTCGCGGGCCTGGAACGATCACCTCGCCGAGCGATGCGCAGCCGCCCCGGACCGACTGAAGCGCGTCGCGGTCGTGGCGCTCCAGGATCCGCTCCAGGCGGCGCATGAGCTTCGCCGCGCCGTGGTCGAGCTGGGCTGTGTGGGAGCCGTGACACCGCCACTCGTGGGATCGCGCCTCCTCGATCACCGCGACTTCGAACCGTTCTTCGAAGAGGCCGACCGCCTCCAGGCCGCCATCGCCATCCACGGCGTGACCGGCGTCTACGAGCAGCCCTGGCAGGATCTGTTCGACACATGGTTCGGGTCACGGACCGTAGCGGTTCCCATCTCCTACATGGTCGCGATGACCAGCCTATTCCAGGGCCACATGCTGGAGCGATACCCCCACGTTCGCTTCGGCTTCTTCGAGGCGGGCGGGTGCGGGTGGGTGCCGTACTGGACGGAGCGCCTCGACGACCAGATCGCGACGCGCAGCAAGCAGGACACGCCGGCCAGCGAATACATCCGGCAGGGCCGCCTGTTCTTCTCGTGCGAGCCTGACGAGCGGGGCCTGCCCGACGTCGTCGCGCGGATCGGCGACGGCTGCATCCTGTACGCATCGGACTACCCCCATGGGGACACCAAGTGGCCGAACACGGTCAGCGCCCTTCGCGCGATCCCTGGCCTCGAGGAATCGGCAGCCGAGCGCATTCTGGGCGACAATGCCGGCCATTTCTATCGGTGTCTGGCCGACTGAGTAGGAATTGGGCGAACACCGCGCGAACCCGTGCGAACCACCCAGGCAGGCGAGGTTGGACCGGCGCATTTCCGATACGCGCGATTCAGCCGTCGGAAACGCGTCCGCTATGGCCGCTGAACTGCGGTCGACCTACGGGATCGGAAAGCACACGGCGCTCGGGTTCGAGCAGGCGCTATCTGCCGTGCGCGCTGCCCTGGCTGACCAGGGATTCGGGGTGTTGACGGAGGTTGACGTCCAGCAGACGCTCAGGCAAAAGCGGGGGTTGACATCCCTCCATCGGATTCTCGGCGCCTGCCATCCCGTCCTCGCCAAGCAGGCCCTCCGACTGGAGCGCGACGCCGGTTTGCTCCTCCCCTGCAACGTCGCCGTGTATGAGGACGAGAGCGGCGTTGTCGTCGCCGCTCTGGATCCGGATTCGGCCTTCGGGATCGTGGCAATGCCGCCCTTCACCCAATCGCGAAGGAGGCTCGAGCGCGCCTTCAGCGTGCCCTCGAGCAGCTTCCGTCCGCCTCCCCGTCGCCTTGACGGTGACGGGTCGCACGATGCGAGCGTGACTATGCCCGTCAGATCCCGTACAGCGCCCGCGGATTATCCTCGAGAATCTTCTTCAGAACGTCAGGCGAGATGGACGTCGTCTCGTGGAGGTTGCGCAGGGCAAGCAGCTCCGTCGACGTGTCGGCATGGCCGTAGTCTGACCCGATCACGAGGTTATCCGACCCCGCGTACTTGATGACGAATGGGAGATCGTCGTTCGTCTGGCACGCGACGTACATGCGATTGTCGGCGAGCGGATTGTCCGAAAGCGGCGGCTTGCCCTCGCGAACGAGTCGCCGGCGTAGGTCCGTGATGACGTAGGGGAGCCACGTGGCGGCGGCCTCGATGAATCCGAACCGCAACGCCGGGAACCGGTCCGGAATGCCGTTCGTGATGAGGGCATGGAACGAGCTGATGACCGGCAGCTTCGCGATGGAGAAGGTCTCGCGGGCCAGCTCACGATAGGGGGTGTTGGCGCAGCCGGCGTGGACGCACACGGGCGCGTTGAGGCGCTGGGCCTCTTCGTATAGGGGGTAGAAGTACGGATCGCTCAACGTGCGACGGCCCTCGAATCCCCGCATGAAAATGCCGCAGGCGCCATGATCCATGGACCACCGAAGCTGGCTGAGCGCCTCTTTCATGTCGAGCAGCGGCAGCACGGCAACCCAACGAAGCCGATTGTCGGACTGCTCCCAGATGTCGCCGAGCCAGCGGTTGTAGCTGCGGCACATCGCCGCCTCGACCTTTGGGCGTGAGGTGAGCTCCGTGAGATACAGGGTGGGATAGAGGACCTGCACGTCGACCCCCAGCTCATCCATGTGGCGCAGGCGGGCCTCGACGTCCGCCAGCGTTCGCGACACCGCGGACGTTTTCGTGTAGCCGGAGATCTCCTCTCCCGCGCTCCCGCGGGGCTCAGCGAAGCCGACCGTGCGGAGCCGGCCGTCGATAGACATGAAGCGCTTGCCTTGGGACTCCGGACGCGTCGAGACGAGGCTCAGCGGCCGTAGGCTCGCCTCCTCCTCATCGAAGTAGTCCCAGGTGTGGTCGTTCTCGATTACGTGGCAGTCCGCGTCGATCACGGTCATCGCTCTTCCCCCGCCGAACCGCTTTCCCCACCGGAGCCCGCTCGCATCCGCGAGGCTGGTGCCATTCTAGCATCGCCCTCCGCCGAGGACTCGTGTACGATGGCGGGCAAACGGGCTGATCGTCGCGGACGGAGGATGGGCGATGCGATGGATCGTCGTGGCGGGAATCGTGTCGATGACACTGCTGATCGGCTGCGCGCCCGGCGAGGGCCAGCGACCGAGAGAGGCGCCGGGGACACCCGAGCCAAACCAGAGCCGCACGCTGGTCCTCGCCCACCGCTACGAGCCATCCAATCTGGCGTCAAAAGTCCTCCAGAGTAACGGCACCCGCAACACCACACGGCTCTTCAACGCCGCGCTGAGCCTGGTGGACGACAAAGGGGCAGTTCGCCCGTATCTAGCGGAGTCGCTTCCGCAGCTCAACACAGAATCCTGGCGCGTCATGCCCGACGGGCGAATGGAGACGACCTATACCCTGCGCGGCAACCTCACCTGGCAGGACGGCGCGCCCCTAACCGCCGACGACTTCGTGTTCGCATTTCACGTCTACACCGACCCGGGGCTCGCCGTCTTCATCTCGACCCCGCAGGATTCGATGGAGAACGCCGTGGCGCGCGACGCGCGCACCCTCGTGGTGGAGTGGGGAGCGCCGAACCCGCTTGGGGGAACGCTCGGGTTTGAAGACTTGGATCCGCTGCCCCAACATCTGCTGGGTCCGCTGTACGCGGACTTCACGACCGGACGTATCGGCTCAGACGCCTTCATGGCCGACCCATACTGGACCGCCGGTTACGTGGGAGCAGGTCCGTATCGACTCGAGCGCTGGGAGCCGGGCGTTCAGCTCGAAGGCACTGGCTTCGCGGGGCATGCCCTGGGCGGTCCCCAGATCGACCGGCTCGTCGTTCGAATCTTTCTCGATGAGAACCAGACCCTCGCGACGGTCTTCGCGGGCGACCAGATCGACTACGCCTGCTGCAACACGCTGCGGTTCGTGCAGTACGTCACCCTCAAGCAAGAGTGGGAGACGGCGGGGAAGGGGACCGCGGCCGCGATTCCCGGGACCGCCGTGTTCCTCTATCTCCAGCAGCGGCCGGAGTACGTCGGCGACGAAGCGCTCCTCGACCTGCGCGTGCGCAGGGCGCTCGCCCACGCCATCGACCGTGGGGCGATCAACGACGGCGCCTTCGACGGACTCGGCGCGCCCACCGACTCGCCGATTCCGCCAAGCCTTCCCTACTTCGCCGAAGCCGACCGCCTGATGACGAAATATCCGCTCGATCCAAATCGCTCGGCTCAGCTCATGGCGGAGGCCGGGTATGCCAAAGACAGCAGCGGCAACTTCGTCGCAGCGTCTGGACGACCGGTGAACGTGGACTTCGCCGTCCAAGCCGCGTCCGAGATCCAGCGCATGCAGACGGTCCTCAGCGACTCGTGGCACAAGGCGGGGTTCAACGTTCGCCAGGACGTAATCGCCCCGCAGGTCTTCACGCAGCTCGAGACGCGCCACACCTTGCCCGGACTGTCCTACGGCTTCTTTGGCGGCGAACCCAGCTTCCTGTCCTCCGAGGTGGGCACGGCCGCGAATCGCTGGCGCGGGCGAAACCGGTCCGGTTGGACCAGCCCGGATTACGACCGTCTGTATGCCGCGTGGCAGTCCGAGCTTGACCCGGCCGCGCGTGGGAAAGACGTCGCGCAGATGATTGCGCTTGTGAGCGAAGATCTGCCCGGTTACTCGCTTTACTTCTCTCAGGGGATCGAAGTGTGGGTCAGCTCCCTGCACGGGCCGACAGGCGTCGAGGCGCCGCAGTTCGGGGACACGAGCCGCGCCACGACTCCCTACTGGGACATCCAGACCTGGTCGTTCGCCAAAGGGTGACAGCGCAAAACAGCGGGATCGCCGCGGGTCCGTTTTTGCGCTCCCTTTCGATTCTGAAACTGGATTTTGACAACTCGTCACACTGTCGATAAAAAGACCGGCCAAAGGCAGCGGACAAGCTTGTTCAGCGGAGGATCACATGGGCACACGGAAGCGCAGTTACATCGGCGCGTCTTTTGGTGCGGCCTTCGTTCTGGCAGCGGTGTTGGTCGGCGCCAGCGCAGCACAGCCCACGCCCCCGGCAGTGTCTATCGGCCCCGGCGAGATCGGGGGGACGGTGGTGAGCCCAAAGGGACCCGAGGCTGGGGTCTGGGTCATCGCGGAGACGAGCGACCTCCCCACGAAATTTGCCAAGATCGTCGTCACGGACGATCAGGGACGCTACCTCCTGCCCGATCTTCCCAGCGCGACGTATAGCGTCTGGGTGCGGGGGTACGGCCTCGTCGATTCACCGAAGGTTTCGGCCTCGCCTGGTCAGAATCTCGACCTCACCGCGGTAGTCGCGCCGGACCCACTCTCGGCTGCGCAGTACTACCCCGCCGGCTACTGGTACTCCCTGCTCCACATTCCAGACAAGTCAGAGTTCCCCGGCACCGGACCGGACGGAAATGGGATCTCCCCGCAGGTCACGAGCCAAAAGGAATGGATCCGAGACATGACGTCGGGATCCTGTCTCGGCTGCCATACCATGGGTGATCGGGCGACACGCGAGCTTTCAGAGGGACTCGGCCACTTCGATTCGTCTGCCGCGGCGTGGCAGCGACGTGTGCAGTCCGGGCAAGCCGCCGGAAACATGGTGAGCAGCCTGAGTCGACTCGGCCTCCAGCGTGCCCTCGGGGAGTTGGCCGATTGGACGGATCGCGTCGCCGCAGGCGCGCTCCCACCGGCCCCGCCGCGCCCGCAAGGGATCGAGCGGAACGTCGTGGTTACGGAGTGGGACTGGGCGGACTACAAGACCTATCTGCACGATGAAGTATCCACCGACCGACGCCATCCCACCGTGAACGCGTACGGTCCAATCTACGGAACGACTGAGCTCAGCTCCGACTACGTACCGGTACTCGACCCCGTGCGAAACGTTGCGAGCCGGATCCCGCTGACCGTTCGTGATCCCGGTACGGAGCCGGCGGCGCCACAAAGCATGCCCCAACCGTCACCGTATTACGGCGACGAGGTTCTCTGGACGAGCCGTGCGAACGCCCACAACCCCATGCTCGATGCGCAGGGACGTTTGTGGCTTACGATGTCCATCCGGCCTCCCGCGGACCCGGATTGGTGCCGTGAGGGATCGAGTGTTCCATCTGCTCAACAATTCCCCATGGAACAGGCCAATCGTCAGCTCGGCCGATATGATCCGAAGACCGGCGAGCTCACGTTTATCGATACCTGCTTCACCACCCACCACCTGATGTTTGCGGAGGATGCGGACAACACGCTCTGGATGAGCACGGGCGTCGGCTCCTCGGACGTCGTGGGATGGTTCAACACCAAAATGTTCGACGAGACAGGGGACGAACAGGCGTCCCAGGGGTGGACGCCGATGATTCTCGACACGAACGGAGATGGCCAGCGGGGAGAATATGTCGAGCCTGGTGACTCTCTTGACCCAACGATGGACAAACGGATCGTCGCTGGACTGTATGGGGCGTCCCCAGCGCCAGACGGCTCCGTATGGGGCTCCAACTTCACATATCCCGGGGCTATCCTGCGAATCACGCCGGGGCCCAATCCGCCGGAGACAACGCTGACGGAGATCTACCAGCTTCCAGTCGACGACAATGGCGAACCCGCGCATGGATATGGCCCGAGAGGCATGGACGTGGACCGAAATGGCGTGGTTTGGGTCCCGCTGGCCAGTGGCCACCTCGCGAGTTTCGACAGGCGAAAGTGTCAAGGCCCGCTCAATGGGCCGACCGCCACAGGGCAGCAGTGCCCCGAAGGCTGGACCTTCTACAAGGACCCGCTCCCCCAGTTCGAGGGCCTAGAGGACGAGGGCAGCGTCGACGGCGCCTATTACGTGTGGGTCGATCAATTCAACACCTTCGGACTTGGGGACAACGTTCCGGTCAGCACCGCGAACGCCGCCGATGGCCTGCTCGCGTTTCACGACGGCCAATGGGTGACCCTGCGGGTGCCGTATCCCATGGGCTTCTACACCAAAGGGCTCGACGGGCGGATCGATGATCCAAACGCGGGGTGGAAGGGCCGCGGGCTCTGGGCTACCGTCGGGAGCCGAACTCCATTCCATCTGGAGACCGGTGCGGGGACAACAAGCAAAGTGGTGCACTTCCAGCTGCGCCCTGACCCGTTGGCGAAATGAGGCATTTCCAGAAGGAGGCACGAGCCGGAACGCTCATCGTTGCCCTGTCACTGCTCGCGGCGGGCTCCGCGGTCCTGTACCAACCGTGGCCGACAGTCGCCTTCGGGGCCACCCCCATGGAGCTTGAGGGAGGCGCGGACTCCGCCGGGAGCGGGCGGGTGCTCTTCGCCAATTACTGCTCGGTGTGCCACACGATCGATGGCAGCTCGCAGCCGCTCATCGGCCCGGATCTGCGTGAGGTCGCATCGCGGCCAATGATTGCGGACGTCCTGGCCAACACGCCCGAGAACCTGGCGCGCTGGATCGCGGATCCACAGTCGGTGAAGCCGGGGACGGCGATGCCCACCCTCGGATTGACCGCGGACCAGGCATCCGACGTTGTCGCCTACCTGGAGTTTCTCCAGGCTCCGGAGCCGGGCGACGACAGCCCGTCAGGAGACTGACCGGCGGTCTCGGCAAGCGAGCCGTGCGTGCCGCGTCGGGGGACAGTCTGTCGTCGGCGTTGGGATCGACGACGGTCCGCGTCCCTGCGCACCTACAGGTACCCCTGCTGTCGCCAGAAGCGCTCGGCTGCCGGGTGGAGCGGGATCGGGAGTGGGGCGTCGGGCGCGTCGCTGACCATGTGCTTCAGGTCCATCGGTCCCGTCCCGTACCACGGCAAACGGCCTTTTCGCTTCTCGAGCGCCGCGCAGAAGTGGGTGACGAGGTCATCGGGCGTGCTTTCGACGCAGAAGACCGGCCACCCGCTGAAATCGACGGCGTCGTGCTCATGCTCCAGTCCTGGGAACTCCTCCGTGGTGATCCGAGAACGCCGGAGCCCAAGCTTTTCGAGCTGTTGAAGCTGCGGCTCGTCGACGGGGAGGAGGCTCAGCCCGAGGTCGATCGCCCCTTTGGCCAGGCCGCCGAAGGCCTCGTCGATGACGATGTCAACGCCGCCGCTAGGCACCGCGTCGAGCCGCCCGGGCGCCGTTCCGAGACCCGGAGTGTAGCGGAGCTCGCCGCCCCAGCGCTCGATGTCTGCCAAGGAGAACCCGTAGGTGGACAGCACCAGATCGATGATCATGTGGACCGAGTGATCGCGCTGCCCCCGCAGCGAAACCTTGAGCGGCAGCCGCCGCTCCTTGATCTCGGCAATGGAGCTGACGCCGCAGCGCTTGGCGATCGCGAAACCCAGCCGGTCGAGTTGCGGGAACACCACGATGGCCCGAACCGGAATCGGCTGCGCAAATGGCCCGAGTCCGTGGAGCGCCATCGCAAGCACCGCGCCCGGATTACAGATTGCGATGTCCGCCTCTCCGGCCACAACCGCGTCGATCGAGTTCGCGGCGTCGCTGGCGAAGAGGTTCACCCGCCAGGCGCTGGCGCCCTGCTCCCGGAACTGGATGTTCACCTGCCGGTCAGTCCATCCGGGCGTGCCGACCAACTCCGCCGCGACCTCCAGGAACATCTTTGATCGCTGGACGACGGGGCTGCGCTCGGTGTTCCCGCTGGCGGGGCCAGTCCTCCACGTTTCCTGCATTCCGCGCATCCTCTCCTTCGATTCGCGTCATTGTAGCCAGGGCCGTTGGAGGAAGTCAGGCAGCTCCCTGGATCTCGCGATCAGCCCATCTCCGGGCTGTCAGTGGTACGATGGAGCGAACAACGCTGCAGGACGGAGGAGAGACGTGGCGGCGACAACCGGGCCCGACCAGAGACGTTCAGTGGAGCCCACGAGCGACGACGAGCGCGAGCTGCGCATCCAGCTCGCCGCGGCGCATCGTCTCGCGGAAAAGTTCGGCATGGCGGAGCTCATCTACACCCACATCTCGCTGCGCGTGCCGGGGAACCCGCCAACGTACCTCTTTAAACCCCATCAGCTCCTCTTTGGCCAGATCAAAGCCTCGAATCTCGTTCGAGTCGACCTCGAGGGGAACATCGTCGGCGAGAGCCCGTATCGCGTGAATCCGGCCGGGACCGGCATCCACGGCGCGATCCTCGAGGCACGGCCGGACGTGAACTGCGTTCTTCACACCCACTCGCCGTATGCGGTCGCCGTGTCATCCCTCGATTGCGGACTCTTACCCCTCACCCAGGCAGCCCTCCGCTTCTCCGGCGGCGTTGCATACCACGATTACGCGGGGGCCGCCGTGAGCGCGGTCGAGCGGTCGCGCCTCGCAGAGGACCTCGGCGACAAGCAGATCATGCTCATGCGCAATCATGGCGTGCTCGCCCTTGGCCGCACGGTCGGCGAGGCGTTCGTCGCAGCCTACTACGTGGAGCGGGCCTGTCAATTTCAGATCCTTGCGCAGGCCAGCGGCCAGCCGCTCGTCATGCCCAACGTGGAGCAGCGAACGCGGGTGCAGACGGGGCCAGAGCGACTATCGGGGAGGACCGACGACGCCTGGCCCGCGCTGCTCGCCCTGCTGGACGCCGAAGACCCGTCATATAGAGACTGACTGGCCGCGCTCAAGGTGTCCGACGTCTGATTTCGTGCGCCGCTCGACTCACCACGGGTACATCGGGCGGGGCGGATAGCCAATTCGGGGGTATCCCATTCGCGGGTAGTACGGCATCCGCATGGAGTATCCGTACCCCATTCCATAGCCGTACGTACTCGGGCTGGTCATGTATCCGCCGTATCCCATGTACCCGCCGTAGCCGCCGTAGCCGCCGTAGCCGTTCATCGATCCGTAGCCAGCACCGCTCCCATAGCCATAGCCCCCGGAACCGCCTCCCATGTCGGCGGCGGTCGCCGGCTCAGTCGCTGCGCCCGTCGCGGTCACGGTGACTGTTCCGCGCATCGCCGGATGGATCGCGCAGTGGTAGTTGAACGTGCCCGCGCTCGTGAAGGTGTACGAGCCTGACTGTCCCGCGGCGAGCCGTCCGGTATCCCACGACCCGGCGTCGCTCGTCGCCGTATGCGGAGACGGACCATTGTTCGTCCACGTCACGGTGTCCCCCACGCGGACCGTGATCGACGCCGGGCGGAATGAGAAGTCCGCGATCGTCACTTGTGACTGACCGCCTGCCGCTTGCCCAACCACGTTCACCGGAATCGACTGCGACGCCCAAGCACCGGAGGTGGAGTGGGCATAGACGTAAATCGTATGTTGACCGCTCCCGAGGCCCGTCGGACTCCAAACGAAGTCGAACCCCGAATTCGTGAAGGCGGCGCTGCCCTCCGCCGCCGCAACGTCCGGCCGCGCCGCGCCATAGGTCGCAGTGCCCAGCAGCGTACCGCCCCCGTCCATGGCGCCGTCGAGGTAAACGCGCACACCGTCGATCCCGGTCCCCGGGCCCGCCGGATCGATCGCCCATCCGCCCACGTCGACCTGGCTGCCGTCGGACACGCTCGCGCCACTGGTCGGCTGATCGATCGTTATGATCGCGGAGCCGCCCGCGCCCTCCGCTACCGCCCACGATGCCGGCGCCACGGCGAGTGTCCCCGCCAGCAGGAGAATGGAAAGGAACGGCTTCAGTGCGTTCCCGCTCATCGCAAGTCCTCCAACCCGCGCCAGGTAGGTCTCGCTCACGCTGGCGCTATGGAGGTAGACGTTCGGCGGCTGCTGCCGGATCAGTCCCTTGCACGGAGGGGGACGCGCGCTTGCCAGTCGCGCGATAATGGGATTCTCGCCCCAAGTTCACTTTCCACAGGAGCCGCCCGTGCACGTCGCGATCCTCGCGGCCCTCGTCGTCTTCATGACACTCGGCTTCCTCTGGGCGGTCCTCCCCGACGGCGACGTCGTGTAGCGACCGTCCGGTCCACGCGCTCTCCTTCGGTATAAGTCAATTCTTATGGACCGATGTGAAGAGAGTTATTTGCCCTCTCTCTGCGCCCGACCTACGATCGGCCAACGGCAGATGCCGCATCGGGGGAGCCGACGGTTGGCCGGTTCCATGGCGCGGGTTGTTCCGGTGTCGGAGCGTAGAGATGCGACCAACGGCAATCGTGCGAGCTCGAACGGTTTGGGTGGGTTGCGCGCTGATGATCTGCGCGTGCGGCCCGGGAATCGCGCCCAAGTCCGGAGATCCCAGCGGCCAGGCGTCCATGTCGGCCCAATTTGGGCCGAAACGCATCACCGCCGCGATTCGCGCAGACCCTGGCTCCCTGGTCCTCCTGAAGACGCAGCGCGGAGGTGCGCTCCGCGGCCTCGACGCGATCGAAGAGCTCACAAACGCCGGGCTGACCTATGTCAAGGCCGACGGGGGTCGTGCGCCGCAGCTCGCTGAGGAGGTGCCGTCCCTCGACAACGGCCTCTGGAAAGTGCAGCCCGACGGTACGATGGAGACTACGTGGAAGATCAAAGCCTCCGCGACCTGGCAGGACGGCACGCCCGTCACGGCGGATGATTTCCTGTTCACCACCACCGTCGAACAGGACAAGGACCTTGAGATTGCGTCGTACGCAGAATATGGGTTGATCGACTCGATCGAGGCCGCCGACCCTCACACCATCACCGTCATCTGGAAGCAGCCCTATATCGACGCTGACACGATGTTCAGCTATGGGGCAGCGGGCATGCCGCTTCCCAAGCACATCCTCGCGGACTCATACACGAACGACAAGACTAATTTCCTCACGCTCCCGTTCTGGACCGATGGGTACGTCGGCGCGGGCGCGTTCACCATGCGCGAGTGGGTCCAGGATGTCCACGCAACCGTCGACGCGTACAACGGGTACGTCTTCGGCCGACCAAAGATCGACGAGATCGAGATCGATTTCATCCCGGACAACAACGCGCTTTTGGCCAACATCCTGGCAGGAACCGACATGACCCTTGGGAAGACCATGTCCCTGGACATGGCACTGCAAGCGCAGGACCAGTGGAAGGGTGGCAGGGTCGAGATCCGCAAGCAGAACTGGACACCGCTCAATCCCCAATTCATCGATCCGGATCCAGTCATCATCCTCGACTACCGGTTCCGAAAGGCGCTGTTCCTCGCCATCGATCGACAGCAGCTCACCGATTTCGTGTTCTCAGGCCACGGCGCCGTCGCAGACAGCTACGTTTCACCCGACACGCCCATGTACAACCTCATCGAGCCGCGAATCGTGAAGTACCCGTACGACCCGCGTCAGTCGGCGCAGATTGTCTCGGAGCTGGGTTACACGAAGCGTGGCGACGGCTTCCTGTACGGAGCCGACGGCGCCAAGCTGACCGTTTCCATTCGCATCCCGACTCAGAACGATATCCACCTGAAGGCGACCGCCCCGATCGCCGACGCGTGGCAGGCCATGGGTGTGGCAGTGGACCAGGTGCCGATTCCGATTCAGCGCACGCTGGACCGGCCCTACCGAGCGACCTTTCCCGGCTTCCAGATAGTCGAGCGGGTGAACAGGCTCGATGCTGCGGACGTCTATCGGTTCCACAGCTCCCAAGCCCCGTTGCCAGAGAACGGCTACCGGGCATCGGGGTTCGAGAGCCGCTACCGCAACCCGGACCTCGACGCGGCGATCGAGCGCTACGTGACGGCGATTCCCCTGGCAGAGCGTATGCGCGCGCTCGGCGATATCGTCCACCACCAGACGGAAAACCTCAGCCAGCTTCCCCTCTTCTATGGCGCGGATCCCACGCTCGTGTCGAATCGGCTGCTCAACGTCACTGCGCGGGGCGAGGACTTCACCCAGGCGTGGAACGTACAAGACTGGGACCTGGCCAGTCCGTGACCCAATTGGGCCAACGAACGCGGTGCCCCCGATCGGCAGGGGACCATCGGGTCTGCCACGTGCGAAGCACTTGCGCGCGACCCGTCGCGCGGTCACAATGCCAACAATCTCACTGGAGGAGGCGCGTGATGAACCTCAACGAGCTAGGTGTAACGGGCAAGTGGGTCGTCGCGAATTGCGGGAAGTTCCCCAGCGAAAGGGGCTGCAAGCTGGTGATCATGGCGCCAGAAAGCCAACGAAGTGACCTCGTCGACGCGGCGGTCGCGCACGCGATCAGCTCGCATGGACACGAGGACAGCCCGCAGCTTCGGAAAGACCTGGACGCGTTCCTCGAAACGATCGAGGCGTAGCGTCGATCGTTTCCGTGCGCCCCGGCGGTTCCGCGGGGCGCACGGAGGATCGGCGCGCCATCCGCGATCAAGAGCCCGGGCGGGCCACCTCCCACCCTTGCGGGGAGGCGGTGGCCCGCCCGCATGGGTAGTTTTTGGTCCGGCGATTGATGGCTTTGGCGGCCCTTCTGCATACTCGATTGGGTCCGCTTCGGCGCAGGTCGCGTGCGGCCGTCCCAACCTCGCAGCGCCCTCAACTGGCTCGCCATGAAGGAGAAAGTCATGCGCGTCGTCGACGCCGACGCCCACGTTGAAGAGGGCATCGGCCATTGGTCCTACCTCGAGCCCGAGTTCTACGCGCGACGCCCCGTGCCGATCTCCTTTCCGACGGACACGGCGTGGGGCGAGCACAACGGCGGATGGCTCATCGACTACAAGCTGCGCAAGTTCGCCTCGAGCCCGACCAGCATAGCCCGCGCACAGCGCCGCGCCTTTGCCGTGCCCTCCCAGGAGATCTCCGACGTGCCCATGCGCTTGCGGGACCTCGACCGGTGCGGCATCGAGAAGCAGGTGCTCTACCCCTCTACGTGGCTCGGCTGCCTGGCCGAGGACGTCGAACTGGAAGCTGCGCTCTGCCGCAGCTACAACACGTACATGGCGACGCAGTGCGCTCAGTCGGGAGGTCGGCTGGCCTATGCCGCCGTGCTTCCCTTCCGCAAGCCCGCGGCCGCCGTCGCGGAGATTCGGCGCGTCAAGGAGTTGGGCAGCGCCGTCAGCATCTTCATTCGCGGCATGGAGTGGGACATTCCCATCACGCATCCGATGTTCTGGCCCATTTACGAGGAAGCCGAACAGCAGGGGCTCGTCATGGGGCTTCACATCGGATTTGGGAGCCCGACGATCAACCGGATGTTCGAGGGCATGCCGCGGCCGAAACCGGATCCCTTCCCCCACATCCATCCGCTCGCTCGCGGGCTGCTGAGCGGCCTCCTCGTTCAGCAGGCGGTGCAAGGGCTTCTGAGCAGCACCGTGATCGAGGACTTCCCGCGCCTCCGATGGGCCATTCTCGAGGCTGGCGCCGAGTGGGTTGTGCCCACGATCCGCGCGTTGCGCCATCGGAGCAATCGCGATGGCGAGCGGTATTTCCGCGAGGGGGCCATCTTCGTCTCGTGCGAGCCGTACGAGGATCTGCCCTGGCTCATGCAGAACCTCGGCGATGAGTGCCTGGTCATCGCGAGTGACATGCCCCACGAGGACGACTTCGCCCACGAGCACCCTGCCGACGCCTTTCGCGAAAGGTGGGATCTCTCGGAGCCGACGCTCGACAAGCTATTGGCGACGAATGCCACGCGCCTCTACAACCTGGCCTGAGGAGTCACAGTATGGCCGTCGTCGATTGCGACGCCCACGTCGAAGAGAGCGTCGCAACCTGGTCATATCTCGAGCCCGAGTTTCACGCCTTTCGACCGATCCCGGTCACCTTTCCCGAGGACACGTGCTTCGGCACCCACAACGCGGCGTGGGTGATCGACTACAAGCTGAGATTCTTCGCGTCGAATCCGACGACGATGAAGCGGGCCGATGCGAAGGGCGCGTCCATCGCGATTCAGGAGCTGGCGGATGTACCGTCCCGCACGGCGGCAATCGATGAATTGGGCATCGATCGCCAGGTGATCTTCCCATCTATCTGGCTTGGGACGCTTGCGGAAAACGTCGATCTCGAGGCCGCCCTGGCGCGCAGCTACAACACGTACATGGCTACCCAGTGCGCCCAGTCCGGGGACCGGCTCTGGTACGTCGCGGTCGTGCCATGGCGGCGGCCAGATCTCGCCATCAAGGAGATCGCGCGGGTCAAAGAGATGCCGTCCGCGGCCGGCATTTTCGCGCGCGGGGTCGAGTGGGACATGCCCCTCACCCACCCAATGCTGCGTCCCATCTTCGAGGCGGCGGCCGCGGCAGATCTGCCCATTTGCGTCCACGTTGGGAACGGATCGAGCCCGACGATCAGCCGCATGTTGGACGGAGTGCCGCGACCGTATCTCGACGACTTCCCCCACATCCATCCGCTCGGGGCGGGACTCGTCAGCGGCCCGTACGTGCTCTACGCATTCCAGCAGATTCTGTCTTCGGACCTCCTCGACGCGTTTCCCGCCCTTCGCGTCGGCTTCATGGAGGCCGGCTGCGAGTGGGTGCCGCGCATCATGCAGGCCGCCTCGGCACGAAACAAGCGGGCGAAGGACCGGCTCGGCGAGCGCGTGTTCGTCTCGTGCCGCCTCGACGAGGACCTGCCGTACCTCACCTCCCGACTCGGCGATGAGTGGATCATCACCGCCACGGATTACCCGCATGGCGACGCGTTTCGGCAGGACCGCCTGGCTGAAGGGCTGCTGCGACGCGGCGACCTCGACGAGCCAACGGTCGAAAAGATCGTTTCCCATAATCCCGCACGCCTCTTTCATCTCGGACCGTCCCAGTGACGGCCAGGACGTCGCGGCGGTCGACATCGACCCAGAATCCCCACGAGCGGAGGGAGGGTCGCGCGCTCACGCGGGGTGAGCGCGTGACCCTTGCCGCCATCGCGGAGCGAATCTTCCCCGCCACCGATACCCCCGGCGCGGTCGACGCCGGCGCCGTCGAGTACATCGAAATCGCCCTCGCCGGCGCCTACGCCTCCTTGCGCGCCCGGTATCGGCGCGCCCTTCGCGAGATCGACCTCCACGCTCGCCAAACGTCCGGGCGGGCGTTCCGCGAGCTCGACGGCGCGGGGCAGGACCGAATCCTGACCGACCTGGAGGCCGGTGCGCTCTCGGCCGTGAAGAACGGGGCGGATTTCTTTCGCCTCGTGCGCCAGCACGTGCTCGAGGGCATATTTGGCGACCCGCAGTACGGTGGAAACCGCGATCTCGTCGGGTGGCGAATCGTCGGCTTCCCGGGCCAGCGCACCGGCTATGCAGATGCCTACATCAACCGCGTCGTCGACCTGCCGCCCATCGCCGCTGACGACACGAGCGCGCCATGACAGTGCCCGGCGATCGCGTCGCGGACGTCTGCATCGTCGGGGTTGGCGCCGTCGGCGGGATCCTGGCGAAAGAGCTAGCCCGAGCCGGCCTTGACGTCGTAGGGTTCGAGCGGGGTCCAGCGCTCCAACGGTCCGACTACGCGGCGCGGGATTCGATCAAATTCACCGTTCGCCAGAACCAGCTCGAGTGGGTGCGCCACGACCCCGTGATGCACCGACGCGGGCGCGACGCGCGAGCGTCCCTCCGCTACACCACGAGCCCCGCCAACGCGCTCGGCGGCGCCCTCCTCCACTGGACGGGACAGGCCTCGCGCTTCCTTCCCGGCGACTTCCGAGTCTTCACGAATGAGGTGGCGAGCGGACTCGCCGACCGGGCGGGTGCCGATCTCACCGGTTATGACATCACCGATTGGCCGGTCTCCTATGAGGACCTCGAACCCTACTACGAGCGGTTCGAATGGGAGTTCGGCGTCTCGGGAAAGGCGGGCGTGAATCCCTTCGAGGGCAAGCGCCGCGATTATCCCCTTCCACCGCTGCGGCGCAGCGCCCGCGGGGAGCTGTTCGCCGCCGCCTGCCAGCGGCTCGGGTACCACCCCTTCGACAGCCCGGCCGGCATCCTCTCTCAGCCGTATCGCCCGCCGGAGCCGTACGACACGCGGATTCCGGAGCGGCCGGCCTGCGTCTATTGCGGCCACTGCAACTATTACGGCTGTCACGTGCACGCCAAGGCGGCCACCCTCTATACCGCCATCCCCGCCGCCGTCGAAACCGGCCGCTTCGATCTGCGGACGCGATCGAGAGCGTTTCGCATCACGACGGATTTCTCGGGCCGCGCCACGGGCGTCGCGTATTTCGACCCGGAGGGCCAAATTCGCGAGCAGCGCGCCCGCGTGGTCATTCTCGCCGCCTTCGTGTACGAGAACGTGCGTCTGCTGCTCCTCTCGGGGCCCGAGGGCGCCTCGGCGCGGCGCGGTCTGGCGAACTCGAGCGGGATGGTCGGTCGCTGCATCCTAGCCCACGGCGACGTCCGGGCGGCGGGCGTCTTCGACGACGCGATCATCAATGGGTTCATCGGTCCCGGCTCCGCGGCGGTTCGCATCGACGACTTCAACGGGAACAATTTTGACCACACCGGGCTGGGATTCATCCGCGGCGCGACGATTGGCACGAGCGGAGGGGGTACCCCCGTGGAACGTTTCGACGTCCTCCCGCCCGACGTACCGCGCTGGGGGCGCGACTTCAAGGAATTCTTCGCCCGGGCCTATACGCGTACCTTCGAGCTGAACATGCAGGCGGAAACGCTTCCGCACCCGGAGAACCGGATTGACCTGGACCCGCGGCGCAAAGACGCGTGGGGCGTCCCCCTTCCCCGCGTGACCTTCGCCTTCCACGAGAACGAAGCGCGCCTGCGCCGCTTCTTGGCCGACGTCGGCCGACGCATCATGGAGGAGACCGGCGCCAGCCACGTGTGGACCGACGTGAAGGCCTCCCCCAACCGGTGGGCGGGCGGCACACGAATGGGCGACGACCCGGCGCGCTCCGTCGTCAATAGCTACTGCCAGGCCCACGACGTGCCCAACCTTTTCGTGGTCGGATCGTCGGACTTCCCGACCATGGCGGGCTACCCGCCGACCTGCACGATCGCCGCGCTCGCCTACCGGACCGCGGAGTACATCGCGCGCCAGCGCGAGCTGTTCCGTTAGACCCGAGCCACCGATATCAGACGGGGAGGAGATATGGCCGGTGCGTTGAGTGGAGTCACGGTGCTGGAGGTCGCCGACTACATCACGGGCCCCTACGCCGGGATGCTCCTCGCCGATCTCGGCGCGGACGTCATCAAGATCGAAAAGCGACCATTCGGCGACCCCTTTCGCGGGTTCGACCGCGAATCGGGGAAGGAAGGCTACAACACGGGCTTTGTGGCCCTCAACCGGAACAAGCGAAGCCTGACCCTGAATCTGGGGACGACGGAGGGGCAGCAGATCTTCCGCCAGCTCGCCTCGACCGCTTCGGTCGTCATCGAAAACCATCGGCCAGGGCAGATGCGACGGTGGGGGCTCGACTACGAGACGCTCCAGCAGGCGAATCCGGGCCTCGTCTATTGCTCCATCTCCGGCTTCGGGCAAGATGGCCCATACCGTGACCTGCCGGGCTACGACACTCTCGGCGTGGCCATGGGCGGGCTCCTCAGCCTGCTCACCGACCTGAGCGCGCCAGAGCCGTCGCGCTTTACCTTTGCGGACCACCTCACGGGAATCTTCGCCTGCTACGGGGTCCTGGGGGCCCTGTACGCCCGGGCAGAGACGGGGAGGGGCCAGAAGGTGGAGACGTCGCTGCTGCAGTCCATCGTCTCGTTCGTCCAGCTCCACGCGGCGCGGTACCTCTCCACGGGCGAGCCGACCGCGGAGACCGGCCGCCCAAACCTCGCAGCCGCGTTCGTCGCCGGCGACGGAAAGCCGTTCGTGTTCCACCTCTCGTCGCCGCCCAAGTTCTGGGAGGGCTTGACGGAGGCGCTGGGCAAATCGGAGCTTCGTGAGGACGCCCGGTTCATGACACGCGACGCTCGGATCCGGAACTACGACGCGCTGCGCGCCATCTGCCAGGAGGTCTTTGCGACCGCTCCTCGGCAGCACTGGGTCGACCTCCTTCGCGCGCACGACGTACCGTGTGGGCCGCTGTACACGATGCCGGAGGTATTCGAGGACGCGCACGTGCAGCAGCTCGGCTTACCGGTCGAGGTGACCCACCCGGTCATGGGCAAGGTGCGGCTCAGCGGAGGGCCGGTGAACCTTGGCGAGACGCCCATCCGCTATGCCACCGCCCCGCCGCTCCTCGGCGAGCACACGGTCGAGATCCTCTCGGGACTGGGCCTGGACGAGGCCCGCATCGGCGAGTTGAGCGCGGCGGGCGTCGTGTAGCGGGATGCTGAACAACGCGCAAAACCGCTCGCCCTGAGCCTCCGAACCCCTTCGCCCTGACCTTCCGAACCCCTTCGCCCTGAGCCTCCGAACCGCTCGCCCTGAGCCTCCGAACCCCTTCGCCCTGAGCCTTTTGAACGGCGATCAGGGCAGGCCTGTCGCCGAGCGCGAGCCCCCTCCGTCCGTCATCCTGAGGGCGAAGCCCGAAGGATCCCGCGAGCCAGAGATGCTTCGCTGCCGCATGAAAGGCGGAGGCGCGTGTCATCGTCCGTTCAGCATCCTCATCGGCGATTGCTCGGCGACAAACGTAGACGTCCGCGCGTCATGGCGTGCCCGGGAACCGCGAGCCAATCTTGCGTCCGCCGACGGCGTCCGCGTAAGGTGTGGCCGAATCCAGATGGCGGTGGTTCGGATTGAAAAAGATCGACGTCTTCCCGCACATCTTCCCCAAACCCCTCCTCGACCGGGCGAGCCGCGTTGCCGTGGAGCCGGTCCTCGGGCAGTTCAAGCGCAATTCCGGTATCCCCGTGCTCTACGACCTCGACGCGCGATTTCGCGTCATGGACCAGTTCGGGGATTACGTTCAGGTGCTCACCATCTCGAATCCGCCCATCGAAGCCATCGGCGCGCCTCCTACGTCGACCGAACTGGCGCGCGTCGGCAACGACACGCTCGCGGAGCTGTGCGTAAAGTACCCCGACCGATTCCTTGGGTTCGCCGCGTCGCTCCCCATGAACGACGTGGACGGTACGCTCCGAGAGATCGACCGGGCCATCAATGAGCTGGGTGCGCTCGGCGTGCAGATCTACACCAACGTCCTGGGCCGCCCGCTCGACGATCCGCTGTTCGATCAGTTTTGGGCGAAGGTCGCCCAGATGAACAAGCCGATCTGGGTTCACCCGGCTCGGTCACCGGCGATGCCCGACTACGCCACGGAGGACCACTCGAAGTACGAAATCTGGTGGACCTTCGGCTGGCCCTATGAGACCGCGGTCTTCATGGCCCGGGTCGTCTTCTCCGGCATCCTGGACCGCTATCCGAACCTGAAGATCCTCACCCACCACGGGGGCAGCATGGTTCCTCACTTCTCCGGCCGCATCGGCCCCGGGATGGAGAACTTGGGCAACCGCACGCCCGGCGCCGAGGGCGACGCGCTGGTCCGTCAGCGCGAGACGATGGCCAAGAAACCCGTCGAATACTTCAAGATGTTCTACGGCGATACGGCCCTCTTCGGCGCCGGTCACGCAATTCGCTGCGCCATGGACTTCCTGGGTCTGGACCACATGATGTTCGGGAGCGATATGCCGTTCGATCCCGAGCGGGGAACGGCCTTTATCCGCTGGACCATCGAGAACATCGGCGAGCTGAGCCTGAGCGAGGCCCAGCTTGCGGACCTCTATCAAAACAACGCGGCCCGCATCCTCGGCGTCCGGGTGTGAGGGGCCCCGCCGGTACGCCGGAAACCGTTCCCGCGGCCGAAGGCAAGCTATGTTAACGGCGAGGTAACCGGCTTCATCGAGGTTCGCGACGTCCGTCCGCCCACAATGGAACAGCGCCGAGGCACGTCTTGCTCCGGCGGAGACGATCCGTGTAGTCAGCTCGGCTAATGCGAAACTCTCGGACCTGTGATCCAGATCGCGCCCCGCTACTCGTACGTGTGGGTGATGACCTCGAGCAGGTGGCCGTTCGGGTCCTTGAAGTAGAACCCGCGCCCGTGGTGACGATGGTTGATCTGCATGTCCTCCGAGTCCCGCGGGCCGCTCCCGTAGACGATCCCCTTCCTCTGGACGCGGCCGAGAATCGCGTCGAACTCGCCGTCTGAGACGATGAAGGCGTAGTGAACGGGCTGGAAATCGTCCGCGTCGTCGAAGTCGAGGCTGAGGTGCTCGTCGATCTTGACGGGCGCGAAGTGGCCCCACGGCCCGCGGTATTCGAGCCCCATGATCTCGGCGAACCACTTCGCAGACGATTCCTTGTCGCGCGCGGGGACGATCGTGTGGTCGAGGTGAACCGGCATGTTCAGCCTCCAAATGGAGCGGTTTGGTCAGATTGTACGCTCGCCGCGCCGAGCCCGACGCGCAAGACGTGCCGGCCGTTGTGGTCGAACGTGAGACGAAGGATCCCGGTCGCGCCGTCGTACTGATAGTCGCCAGGCGCGAAGGGACCCAGGAAGCCGCCGCCGGCATGCAGCTCCCGTCCATCCATGGCGACCGAGCGCAGCCCCGGCGCGTACACCACCGCGAAGCCGTGCGACCGCGTCGGTCCACCAAGGGTGATCTCGAGGTCGCCACTCGTTCGCTGTTCTGTGAATGAGCTATCGGTCCACAGAACGCCGGGGGCCTGGGCAATGACCCAGAGACGAAACGACTGCCCGGGCAGGTCCGTTGCGATAGCCCCTTGAACGACCCGCGCCTGGTCGTCGTCGGGGCAATACGCGACGTAGCGCTTGCTGGTTGACAGACCGAAATCCTGAACGGACGCGGTGATCGTTTTCGGCACGCCGTCGCGATTCAATACGCCGACGAAGGCCAGATTGTCGCGAGTCGTGCCGAACACGCTGGGGTGCGCGGGATCGTCGACGAACGTTTGCCCCGCGAATGGACGCTGGTGCACCAGCCGCGCGCGATACGCCGTGAGACCGTCGTCGGACAGATCCAAGAGGTTCGTCCCGGTGGCCGCCAGCGCGCCCATCGCGAGGCCGGCCTCCAGTCGCCAGGAGTTGACCTGGCTCGTATTCGGGTCCCCCATCGTCCATCCCATGTGGGACGGCTGGCCCAAGGCACTGTGCTGAAATGCCGCGTAGTCGACGTCCTCGACCATTCCCGCGAAGGGGTATGGGTGGCTGAACTCCTCGGAGTCGTCGCTGAAGCGAAAGCTGTTCGCATACGGCTTGGCCATCATGGGGAAGTGCCAATCGCCCTCGATATATGCGTCGGGCTTGTACCTCGTTGCGCGCTCGAACATGAAACGATAGATGTCGACGGTCTGCTCCGCGAGGACGTTGACGATGTCGAATGGGTCGAGGGAGCCTGGCGTCACCTCGGCCCCCTCGGCTGCTCCGAGCCCGTCAATGATGATGCCATCGACGTCGTACGTGCCGAAGAAATCGTCGAGGACCGACCGCCAGTATTGCCGGGTACACGGCCGCAGGAAATCGAAGATATAGGCGGATCCCTCGGCATCGCCGCCCAGGCGAACGAGGCAGCTCCGCTGGTCGCGGATCAGCGCCCTTACCGCGAGCCAATCGTCCGGGCGAGCCCGCGAGTCGACGAATGGCGCCGAGAGGTAGAGAACGACCTTGATGCCTCTCCTGTGCGCGTAGTCGACGACTGGACGAATCCCGTGGGGGAACTTGGTTTGATCGATCGTGCGGAAATCAGAACCCGGCTTCCCCTCGGCGACGTACCACCCCGCGTCCAGAACGATGTGCCATGGCCCAAGGTCGGCGAGGTTCTGCGCGATGAAGTCGACCTGCTCGCGAACGTCCGCTTCCGTGTACGCCATCGCATACGGGTACCAGGTCGACCACTGATACCGGAGCCACGCGGGCTGCGGGCGCGACGGGTAGAGCCGTCCCATGGCGGCGCGATAGCGATCGAACGCCGTGCTTGGCGTCTGCGCGCTGGTCAATTCGACGTAGAGCCGCGGTGCAGGCCCCAGATCGCGCGAGCGGCGCGACGTATACGCAAAGTCGGCCTGGACCTGGCCGGGCCTCAGGGTGGCGCTGAACTCGCTCATCAGGTCGGTCTCGTCCACCGTCGCGAGGAGCACCCCCGACCCAAGCGCACCACCCCACAGGAGCAGCGGCTTGCCGAAGTCGACGAACTCGTGGCGCGGCAGTCCATCGTCGCGTATGGCGCCCGACCGGATCCGACTCACGTCCGTCAAGTACTGGGACCCGTCTCCGAGGAGGAATGTCCCGGTGCCGTCCAGGAACTCGTAGTCTGCGCCGCCAGTCGATTGGCTTGGCTGGAGCTGGTAGAGAAACGCCGGCGAATCATCGAGAACGTCGATGATCGCCGTGACCGTCTCATCTTCGAACGAGAACGGCACGCGAACCTCCGTCGCCGAACCGAAACCCGATACGTCCACTTTGGACGGCGATATGCCGTCGAGATCGGGCACTCCATCCACGAGACGGTATTCGTGCCGTCCACGGCGAACCGCGGACGTTGACCGATCCAGGACGACCTGGCCGGGCGCGCGGCGGACCACGGAGAGATGACCGGAATCGCCGTCGCCAACCGTCAGCAACACCGCAATCTGCTGGTTCGCGACGATCCATTCCGCTCGGGCGGGATCGAATCCCGCGGCCGACCCGGAGGCCGGAATCGTTCCCACGACGTCCTGGATCGCGCGCTCGCGGTCCAGCGCGTCGGTGGCGAGATGAGCCTGTGCGTCTTCTCTCAGCGCGGCGTTCGCGCCTCCCTGACGGATGATTTGCGCCGCTGCGGTCAAAGGTTTCGGACTTCCGATGCTGGCTGACGCCTGAAAAATCGCCGCGTCGCCCCACGAGGCAAGGTTCGCCGGCGAGGTCTCGCCCTCCGGATCGACCACCAGGCGCAGCCGCCCCGCCACCATCAAGGGCACGACCACGGGAGTCGCCGGGGCGCCCGCCGCAATAGGAGAGCTGGTGAAGACCGGAACGTCATCCACGAAGACGTGGAAGACCGACGCGCCCTCGCCCTGAGGCGACCCTTGGTTGATGCCAATTTCGGCGCGGAACAGAACATCGCTCGGGTTGAGCTGGTACACGACTTCTGACGGCGCAAAGGCGCCAATCCCGCTCGCAAAGCGCTTGCCGCCGATCTCGAGCGGTGTGTCGGAGAACGATTGGTCTCGCCGCGGTCGGGCCTGATCTCCGAATGCAACCCATCCCGTGCTCGCCGTCGTCCAGTTCTGGCTGGAAAGCGGGATCCACCGTCCCAGAAGGACCGTGTCGTCGACGCGGACCACGTCGGCGCCCGCCTGCCGCGCCAGGGCCACGGCGAGGAGCGACGCGCCAACGGCGACGAAGACCGACCAGCGCTTCCGGGGGCGCGGGAGGGAAGAGCGGTGTGCCAACCAGGTCCTCGAGCCGTGAAAGAGGCTACTGCCAGTGAATCTCAAGGCGATGAGCCTGGGCGAAGTCGAAGCTCAGGGAGACAACCCCTGTCTGTACATCATATGCGTATCGCCTGGGCCCGCTCGATGCCCCGCGAGCAAGTGGGATGCCGTCGAGGGTGACGCTGGTCGTGCCTGGGGCCCAGACCTGCGCGAATCCCTGCATCTCCGCCGGCCCGCTCAGCGTCGCGACGAGGCTTGAGTCGTCGGACGGCTCGTATGTCCACGAAGCGTTCGACCAGACAATGCGTGGCTGATGCGGGATCAGGAAGAGACGGAACGACATGGGATCGAGCCGAAAACCCGGCAGGTCCGTTGCCGCGATCCACCGATCGCGGTCAACGTCGTATGCCATGAGCCCGGGCGCGATGACGTTGAGCTGGCCCACCTCATCGTCGAGGCTTTTCGCCTGTGACGTTCGATTGACGAGGCCGACGAATGAGATGTGCCCATTCGTCGTGGCAAACGCATTCGGCTGCGCGCTGGCGCTGGCGACCGTGATCCCGTTGAACGGATCGGCGTGGACGAGGCGGGTCCGGAGCGTGCTGAGCTGATCCAGGCTCAGATTCGTGAGATCGAAACCGATACTGACCTGCGTTCCGAGAGCGAGCGCGGCCTCCAGCCACTTCCGCGTGTCGGGCGCAGTCGGGTCGCCCCACACCGTGGCCATCTTGGCGCGCTGGCCCAGGGCGACCCATTGGAAGAGCGCGTAGTCGATGTGTTGGAGCATCCCACCGAAGGGGTATGCGTGATTGAACGCGGGCCAGTCATCTGCCCAGAAGAACGTGTCGCCGTAGGGATGCGCAAAGATGGGATTGACCCAACCCCCCTCCAGATACGTGTCGGGCCGCAATTCACGCATCCGATCAGCGACCAGTTTGTAGATGTCGGTGACGCGGAAGTAGGGCGTACGAATCTCGTGCAGGTCGCGCGTGCGGGCATCGGTGATCTGCCCCTCCGGGTCTGCGAGGCCGTCCAGCTCGATCCCGTCCGCGCCATACGTGTCGATCGCGTCGGTCACGACATCCCGCATGTACTGCCGAACCGCGGGCACCGTGTAGTCGAGCATGTACGCGGATAGGCTCTGGTCGTCGAACAGCGGGATGAGCCAGTCCGGGTGGTTGTCGATGATGGCCTGGAACGCCTCCCACTCGCCTCCTTCGGGCAGCCCACTCTGCACAAATCCAGCAGGTTCGTACATGACGACGTTGACGCCGTGGTCGTGCGCGTAGTCGACCACGGGGCGAATGCCATCGGGGAACTTGTCGTAGTCGACGTTTCGGAGATCGGCCGTCGGGCGCCCATATGCAACGTACCAGGCGGCGTCGATGAGCACGTGCCACGGACCGAGGTCTGCCAGGGAGCGAGCGATGACGTCGACCTGGCGCTCGACACCATCGCCCGTTGGCGTAGGGCCGTACGTCCACCAGCTATCCCACTGGTACTTGACCCAGGGCGGGAGCGGGTGAGGCGGGAACATGCGGGCCATGACCGCCTGATAGCCGGCAAACGAGCCGTAGACGTTGTCCGTTGCCGTCGCCTCAATCCAAAGCCGCGGAGACGGGTGGGGACCGGGCGCCTGGAGCTCGCTGGGAAGAAAGCTCATCGCCAAGCCGAGTTGGACGTCTTCCGCGTCGGGCTCGCGCTCGACCGTGACCGTCATCGGCTGATCGGTCACATCGATCGTCGCCAAAACGAAACCACGGTTCGTGGCGTCCGACCAGAGGAGGAGGGGCTTACTCGGCTCCACCGGGACCTCCCGCTTCAGGCTGTCGCCGGGGATCCGACCACTCCAGATCTTGCCACGATCGGTCAGATAGCGTGGACGCGTCCCCAGATGCGCCGACGTGTCGTCGGTGAGGATCGAATATCCCTGGGGGCTGAGGGCGCCGCCTGGGCGGACCTGATACGTCAGGTAGTCTGCGTCATCGTAAACGTCGATCAGGACTTCGATTGGGTCGCCCGACGGAGCTACCAGGTGAATCGTCACGCCTGCGCCCGCTCCGAGAGACGGGTCCGATACAGCGGCCACGTCCCATGGGTGGGCCAGGTCCGGCTGGGTCTCCGTTAACACCAGAATCCGTTGATCGCCGAGGACAATGGAGGATGATGCCCCGGTCAGCGACGGCGAATCTGCCCCCGGAGACGAGAGGAAGAGACGCCCGTGGTCTGGCCCGCCGTAGCCGAAGGCGACGGAGACGTTGGGATTGTCCACCGTGATCATGCAGGTCGACCCGTCGAACCGAACCACCGATTGGCCCGGGTTGCCGATCTCGGGGGCACGATCGTTCGGGCCGAGACGGTGCACAGGTGGTCGACGGAGCGAGGTGGCCTGGACAACGTGGCGGGCGCGGGCGGCGCGTACCTCAACCAAACGCGCGTGCGCTTGTGCCAGCACCGCGGCGCCGTCAACCGGAGCGAAGATCTGGGGCGCGATCCAGTCCGCATAGTCTCCGCGGGCATCCGCGTCGGGATCTTCCACCACCAGTCGCAGCTGGCTCGCACCCATGAGCGGCGCGCTGACCGATATGGGGGCGCGACTCGCGGACATCAGCGGGCTCCGAAAGAGCAGCACGTCGTCGGCATAGAGGGCGAATCGCACTCTGGCCGAGGACGTCGACGTATCGTCCAGGCCAACCTGGGCGCGAAACGCGCCGTATCGTCCGCCCAACGCGTACGTGATCTCCGAGAGGGGATACGTGCCGATGCCGGTCGGGTATTGGACCTGCTGCATCGTGAGGGGCGAGTACGGGAACGCCTTCCCGATCCTCGGCATCTCATCGTCGGCGAGCCGACGCCAGCCCGACGTCGCATCATCCCAGGTCAGCGCGGTGAGATCGATCCACCTTCCGGAGAGCGCGACGGCTGACTGGTATGCGCTCTCCAGCTCCGCGCCCGAGAAATCCGCCGCCGGATCCTCGTCGGGCGACCCGAGATCGACCGGCTGACCGCGCGCGCACGAGCTCCTGAGCTGCCACAGGGGCGAGCCGCCAGCGAGGGCGGCGGGTCGGTTCAGCCCGAGCGGCCCGCCGACCGTAAGGCCCGCAAGAAGGACGATGACCATCGCAACGGTCGACGTCCAGTTCCGGTGCACCGCCGCAGGGCGAAGGACGCTCCTCGGTAGCCCAGCCACGGCGGCTCCCGGTGCGATTCTTAGAAATCTCTTATGTTTCTAATATTGCGGCACGCGACATCCGAGTTTCAATTCAGCTCGTGCCTTTCTCGCAGCACGGCGCATCACGATTGACGTCCGTGGCAACCGATCGTTCGCGGCGACGATCGCAAGCGGGTGATACCGGCGCGGCGTGTGTATGCTTGAATCAGTGGAGGCGAGGAGATCGGCGCGTGCCGATTCATCTCCGGCCGCGTAAGGATAGCCGCGAACCCAAAGGTGGATGTCGTCCGATTGCCACTTACCCGAGCGCTCGGCGCCATACTCGTGGTCGCCCAGTCCGTGCTGATCGCGTTCATCCCGAGCCCCGTGCCTACCGGTGGCCCAGACGTTCTCGTAACTATTGATCGCACGGACGCGATCGGTTCGAGCGACTTTGATGTGGGCGTCTCCCACATGCAGTACAGCCTCGATAACTGGGGAGATCCCGTGGCGGTGGCGCGCGCCAAGAACCTTCTGCGCGCCAGCGTGCGCTATTCCAACCAGCACATCATGGGATTCGGTGCGGAGAATCCGGAGCCGTGGCCGGGGATCTACAGCTGGGACTCTCTCGACGCCCGAATTCAGCTGGCGCGGGACCTGGGCCTGACCCCGGTCATCACGCTCTGCTGTGCTCCGGATTGGATGTGGGGCGGTCCAGCCGGCACGACCGACTGGAGCAAGCTGGGGACGGCTCCGACTCCCGACCATTACGCCGACTTCGCGGAGCTCGCGCGACAAGTCGCGCTTCGGTACCCCGACGTCCGCTACTACCAGGTTTGGAACGAGTTCAAAGGGCTATGGAACGACCGTCTGAACACCTGGGACGCCGCCGCGTACACCGCGCTCTACAACCAGGTATACGACGCCCTCAAGGCCGTCGATCCGGCAATCCAGGTGGGCGGCCCGTACCTCGTCATCGAAGGTACGGGGTCGCGCATCGGATTTTGGGGCGTGGAGCCCGTGACGCGGCGCGATCTGGACGTGATCGACTACTGGCTCGCCCACAAGCACGGGGCCGATTTCATCGTCCTCGACCGACCGGTGAAAGACGTTCACGATCCCGCCTCCTATACGGACGCGCAGCTCCTCCAGCTCACGGAGCAGTTCGAGAAGATCTCCGGCCAGATTCACGCTCGGACGTCCCTTCCCATCTGGTGGGCGGAGGACTACTTCAGCGGGTCTGATAACTGGGACCTGCAGGCCGTCGGTCTCGCGTCCATTCTGTATCACGAGCTGAAGGGCGGATCGGCGGTTTCCCTCCGGTGGGAACCTCAAAGCCAACCAAACGAACCCTTCGGTGGTGACAACCAGAACCTGTTCAGCAGCACGTTGGTCGCCGGTGGCGGTCAGCCCTACCCGACCTACAACGTGTATCGCGCGTTTCACCAGTATTTTGGACCGGGGACGACCCTATACCACGCGACCTCGTCGTCGACCGACGTCGAGGTGTTGGCGTCCGACAGCCACACGATGCTCATCAACAAGCGGCCCTCGGCGACGTCTATAGCCGTCAATGGAATGGGCATCACGCTCTCGGGATACGAAGTCGTCGTCCTCTGACCCTCGAGCGACGCGCGTGGCAGCCCGGACCGTGGGACTGGCCCCTGGCGCCCTGGTGCGATGGTCGAGCCTTCGAGTCAGGGAATATTGATCAGCCGGTGCCCGGCGATGGCCCCGAAAACACAGAGGAGCGGCGCGATGGCGCCGATGAGGGCGCTCATCGGCGACCGCAGCGTGGCGCCCGCGGCCTCGGCGACCTGCCACTCCAGGAGCAGCCCGAGTACGGCGATGGTCACCACCGCGCCCACTCCTGTCGAATCGTGGATCCGCGAAATTGGGAAGATCTCGGGACCCAGCGACGCACCGAGTGGCGATTCCGCGCGCGCACCCTCGATCGCGGCGTCGGGCCTCGGGTCAGCCGGTGCTGGCGTGAGGAGGACCGCCAGGGCGGCCTGCGGCTGGAACGCCGTCCCTTCCCCAGCCGTCGCCGAAACCGCGGGGAGATGGGCGACGACGAGGGGGAGCGCAACGTACGTGACGATGCTGGCGGCGCCGTGGGCGAGCACCGCGCCCGCCAATGACTCGGTTCGACGGACCATGGCCGCCAGCAGGAGACCCCATCCAAACATCAGCGGTACCCGCCATGCGGACCCGGCTCCAGCGTACAGCGCGCCGAAAGACGCGGCGACGAGGGCGACACCGCTGGGCCCGAACGCTCGGAGAGCCAACGCTTGCAGCACGCCTCGAAATGCAAGCTCTTGAGCCAGCGCATTCGCGATGAGCCCTGACCCCAGGACGACCAAGACCCATTGCGCCGTATTGCCGGGGAGCGGGGCCGGGGCTGCCGAGTACCAAAGGAGGTACCCCAACGGCACACCCAGCGCGCCGATGGCGAGCTGACTGACGGGGTTGCCGAGCCGCAGCCCCAACTCACGGAATCCCAAGCCAAGGGACCGGGCGGACCAGGCCAGCGACGTCAACAGGAGCGCGTCGAGGAGCGCAAGCGACGCGACAGTGGGTAGCGAGGGAAGCAGAAAGAGCGCGGCGCTGCAGATACGGAGCACGGGAATGATCGTCAGTGCGAGCGCACACGAACGAGCCGGCTCGCCTGCAAGCGCAGCGTGTAGGGGCAACACGAGGAGAAGCAGCGCATACGCGGCGAGTCCCGCCACCGGTTCCGACGTGGCCAAGAGCGCCTCCGCGAGACCGATGACCCCCAGATACGCGGTGAATGCGAGGACGACGATACCTCGCAGCTCCGTCGCGCTGCTGATCGCCGGAGACACGCGCATCTCCTACTCCGGTGCCCCACGGGACGGATCGCGCGGAAAGGGCGGCAGCGCGGCAAGGACGACCGTGAGGGCGAGGAGGACCACCGCCGCCGCGTTCCCCGACCACGCCCCAGCCTGCACAAATGCTTCCGCGACGATCACGTCGGCCGCCAGACTGACGCCGAACATGAGCGTGAGCGCCTCGACGAGGTCGCGAATCGCGAGCAGCCGAACCACGGCGAGGCCGGGGCCCGCCGAGAAGAAGGCGATGACCGCGATCGTTGTGGCCATCGCGCCGGGCGCGAATCGAAGCATGCAGGCCACGGTCCCGGCGGCTGCCAAAAGCAACAGCGTGACCGCCGTGGGCGGCTTCATCCCCCTGCCTCCTCATTGAGCACAAGAATCGTCGCGTCGCGGTTCCTGTAGACGACCCGCGCCTCGCCGGAGTCGATGAGATCGGCCACGAGACGGTCGAAGCGCGCTGGGCTGAGCCCAGTCGTAAGCTGAAGATGCGCCTTCTCGCTTCTGGTCACGATCAGGTATGCGCCGTCATGCGGGCGCCCGGCCACCAACGCGGCCAGGCTTTCCGGATCGCCCGCGGGTAGCCCGGCCGCATCGCGCAGCGCAGGGATATCCATGACCATCATCGAGTACATGTCGTCGCGATGGAATCGGAGTGGCAGGTCCCACGATGGAACCACGACCAGCGGGCCCGGGTCGTCTGCGGTGGCGTGCTCCGTTGGCGCGCGGCCATTCACCGTCAGCGCCTGGAAGTACCGCATCGCCTGGTCCTCCTCATGGGTGAAGTAGTCCATCCGCTCATTGCCATACCGAGCGAGCAGGAACGCGATGATGACCCCAAAGGCGACCGGTACGGTCGCCAAGCGAACCCAGATGGACGTCCACCGCACCTGCCGGGGAAAGGGCAGCCGAACGGCCAGCACGGCCATTCCGGGGAGCGCGAAGAGGTACACGCGGAGCATCATCTCGCCCCCATACGCCTGCAGTGCGAGGAGTGGAAACGGGGCGGCCGCGATGACCATTGGGACCGGCTCGAGCCGCCCGGCGCGAGCCCGACGGATGGCGCCGAGCGTCGCGACCACCCAGACGGTCAGCGTCAGAATGATCCGCATCCGATTGACAAAGATGTGCTCAGCGCTGCCCTGAAACCGTTCAGTCACGTTGCTACTCACGATCGATTCAACCCGGCCAACATCTGACAGGAGCGGCATCAAATTTCCCAGCATGAACTGGATAGCGCAGTAGGAGACCCAAGCCACGATCATGGCGGACAAAAGGATCGGGAAGCTCCGCAAGCGGCAGCCACCGATGGCGACGAGCCCGATAGACGTCGCCAGCGTCACGAAGGGTGTGAGCTGGTGGCTGGCCACGATCGTCGCGCAGAGCAGCACGGCGATCGTGGCCAGCAGCATACGCTGGGCACGCGTCCGCGCCACCGCCGCCGCGCCCACCTTATCCGCTTCTGGAGCCACACCCGCGTCGCCACTGGCCGGCCGGAATCGAGCGGCTGCGTTGGCGAATCGCCGAACCCATGACGGCGGTGGGCCGGTGAACCACCGGACCAGGATCGCGACGATGGCGAAATGGATAAGCAGCGCGAACCCCTGGGGTGAGAAGTAATCCTGCGCAACCCAGTTCGCCGTGAAATAGACCCACAGCGCCATCCAGGCAATTCGCTCGTCCCGCGCGACGGTCCGGAAGATGAGCAGCAGCGGACCGATGTACAGAAAGTCGAATGCGAGCGGAGCCCACCGCGCGAGCTGCACGGCGTCCGGCAGTCCCGCGGCCTCGACGAAGAGCGCGCCGCCGCTAAAAAACCCAGGCCAGTTGAAGTAAGCGTTCAGCGTCGGGTCAATGCCGTGGTTCCGCGTGATGTATTCGATGTAGCCGATGTGCCGCCACGCGGCTTCGGTACGCGGCAGCCCTTCGACGATGGGGACGGTCCCGTAGAGAAGCAGGATCAGCATCACGATTGACAGGAAGCACACGAGCGGCGATGTCCGTGGCGCGTGGATGGCCGCGAAGAACGCGAGCAAGAGCGTTCCGAGCGCTGCGAACAACGCCGGCGGTAGGACCGAGATCAGCCCAAGATCGGTCATTGACCTCGGCTCAATGTCCGGGATCGCCAATATCCACAAGCGCAGGGAAACCCCGAGGAGCAACAAGGGGGCAGCTACCCACGTGCCGCGCGCGATCGCGTCGACGCTGGGCATGCGGAGGCCAACGACCGTGAGCGAAGTAGAACGATCCAAGAGCGCAGACTTCTTTAGAAAAGTGGATCGGGCAGTCGGTCGGCTGTGTCCCGTTACTGAAACTATACCGGGGTATACGACAGCTTCGGTCTAATGTAACGACAAAGTTACGACTCGCCCAACGGAATGGCAGAACAGCGCGCAATTTCGTTCTGTTTAACCGCTGTTACGGGATTGAATGATCCGAGCAATTCACGGTTAACGTCAGACAAGTGCCACGACAGCGATGGAAAAGGGACAATGATTGCAGACCGTGTGAAGCGGTGAATTCCGACTCGTAAAACATCGCGCGCCGATCGTTTCGATCGCTCACATATGCCGCGTTCGCGGGTCGCATCCGCTGATTCCCTCAGACCATGACCTCGGGAGTCGCGTTGACATTTGTCCGTATGCGCCACGGCACTCGATCCCCCCGACGACGCGCCGTGCGCTACCTCGCCATCGTCGTGGTCCTCACGCTGCTTCAGTCCTTTGCCGACCCGGCGGCGTTCGCGGGTGCCCAGTCCATCTCGCTGTCTCCTCCGCCGGGACCACCAGTGCCCGCGGGCGGAGCGCCGCCGCCTGGCACGGGCGCGGTCCACACGACGGGATTCGTTCGGGCAGCGGACGGCGAAACGTTCGACGTGCACATCAATGGTCAGCAGGTCACCATCGGCCTGATCGGCGTTACGGCACCGATGGGGAACACGGATTGCGGCCGCCAGGCGACCCGATACATGCAACAGCTGGTCGCGTCAGGGCTGACCCTCGACGAAGATCCGGACATCACCTTCGACTCACGCGGCCGACGGATGTACTACGCGACGGACAGCGTGGGCGACACGGTGGCCGAGGCGCTGGTCGGGGCCGGCTTCGCGTGGGCCAATGGCCTCGGGCGGAATGCAGCCCAGCTAGCCGCTCTCGAACACGCCGCCGTCGCTGCGGGCCGTGGGTGTATTGGCGGCCTTCCGCGGCCCCCGCTGGCAGCGCAAGAGATCGGCGTCGTCGCGCTGCTACGCGGACTCGTGCGCGCGGTCCAGCAATTCGCCGGCGTGCAGCGTGCCTCCGCGGCCACCCTTTCTCCCCAGAGCCCACCGGGCGCCCTTCCGGTGCCCGCTCGGGTAAACAGCATCTTCCCCAATGGATTCGTATCGACGACCGTCGCGTCGGGCCTGTCTCTTCCCACGGACTTCGCCTTCCTCCCCGACGGTCGAATTCTGATCGCCGAGAAACACGGGGTCGTTCGCGTCTACAAGAATGGCTCGCTGCTCACCACGCCTTTTATCGACATCAGCAACCACGTGAATGACTACTACGACCGAGGCCTGTTGGGCATCGCGGTAGATCCCAACTTCGCGAGCAACGGCTTCGTGTATTTGCTCTACACCTACGAAAACGATCCGACGCAATACAACGGCCCGAAGACTGGGCGGTTGACTCGGGTCACGGCCACTGGCGACACAGCGGGCAACGAAACGGTGATCCTCGGCAGCCAGGTTGGGCCCGGCTGCGGCGGGTTTCCCGTCGGGGCGGACTGCATCCCCTCCGAATGGTACGGGCACTCCGTCGGAGCGCTGAAGTTCGCGCCGGATGGGACACTGTTCGTCACGTTGGGCGACGCCGCAAGCTGGAACACGGTCAACGCAGATGCCCTCCGGGCTCAGAACCTCGACTCCCTCGCGGGAAAGAACCTCCGTATCACGACGACGGGCGCCGGACTTTCCACAAATCCCTTTTGGAACGGCTCGGCCAGCGCGAATCGATCGAAGGTCTGGGGTTACGGCTTCCGGAACGCCTATCGGTTCAATATTCGGCCAGGCACGAGTACGCCATTCATCGGCGACGTCGGCTGGAATGATTGGGAAGAGATCGACGTAGGCCTCCGGGGCGCCAATTTTGGATGGCCGTGCTACGAGGGCACGGGCCAGCAGGCCGGCTACGCTGGTCAATCAACCTGCCAGACGCTGTATGCGACGGGGCCGGTTCAGCCACCCCTCATCACCTATCCCCACAACGGGCAGACGTCTGCGGTCACGGGGGGGGCCTTCTATACCGGCTCGCTCTACCCGGCGCAATACCAGGGGGCGTACTTCTACGGCGATTACGGTCTGAGCACGATGCAGTACGCCCAGCTCGACGCAAACAACGCCCTCGTCAGCGGCCCCACAAACTTTGCGACCGGCGCAGATGGGCCGGTCGCTATCGAGATGGGACCGGACGGCAATCTCTGGTACATCGCCATCAGCGCGCAGCAGCTGCGGCGGATTGACTTCACCGGCGCACCGCCGCCACCTCCCACGTCCGCGTACGTCAGCGACATGAGCTGGATCTCCATGACCAATGGCTGGGGCCCGGTCGAACGCGACATGAGCAACGGCGACTCGGCTCTTGGCGATGGTAGACCCATTACGCTCAATGGCACGGTATACCCCAAGGGCCTGGGGACCAATGCCTATTCGGACGTCCAGTACGCGCTGGCCGGCGCATGCACGACGTTCACGTCCGATGTCGGCGTCGACGACGAAGTGGGAAGCAATGGATCCGTCGTGTTTCAGGTCTGGACTGACGGGACGAAGCGCTACGATAGCGGCCTGATGACCGGCGCCTCGGCGACGAAGAGCGTCAACGTCGGCCTGACCGGCGTCAACACTCTGGAGCTGGTCGTCACCGACGGCGGGAACGGCAATGCCTACGACCACGGCGACTGGGCTGGCGCCCAGGTCCTTTGCCAGAGCCAGGGATCAAGTCCGCCCAGCGTTACCAGGACGAGCCCCGCGGACCAGGCGGCCGGCGTCTCTCAATCGACGAGCGTCACGGCGACCTTTTCGCAGGCGATGGATGCGACCACGATCACCGCGTCGACGTTCACCCTCACGAAGCAGGGGGCGACGCAACCGGTCGCGGCTACGGTCGCGTACAACACGACGTCTCTGACGGCGACACTCCAGCCGACGTCCGCGCTCGACGCGGGCGCAACCTACACCGCTCGCGTCGTGGGCGGCGCCAACGGCGTGAAGGACGCCAACGGTGCGGCGATGTCCGCCGACAAGACGTGGACCTTCAGCACCGCGCAGACATCCGGCACGAGCGGCTTCCTGAGCGACTGGACCTGGACCTCCGCGACGAACGGCTGGGGGCCCGTCGAACGCGACATGAGCAATGGCGATTCCGCGGCGGGAGATGGGAAGCCGATCACGCTGAACGGAAGCGTCTACGCCAAGGGGTTGGGCGTCAACGCCGCGTCCGACATCAGCTTTACTCTCGGCGGCTCGTGCTCGACGCTCACAGGATACGTGGGCGTGGACGATGAGGTGGGGCCCGCGGGCTCGGTCGGTTTCCAGATCCTTGGCGACGGGGTGGTCCTGTTCGATAGTGGCTTGATGACCGGTGCGACGCCATCGAAAGCGCTCACCGTTAACGTCTCCGGTCGGACCACACTCGACCTCGTCGTGAACGACGGCGGCGACGGCACCGTGAACGATCACGCCGATTGGGCCGACGTCTACGTCACGTGTTCCGGAACGGCGAACTCGCGTCCGACCCCATCGATCACACAGCCCTCTCCCACTACGCAGTACAAAGTCGGCGACACCATCACGTTCTCTGGCTCCGCCGTGGACCAGCAGGATGGCGCGATCCCCTCGTCAGGGTTGAGCTGGCAGGTCGTGATCCACCACTGTCCGGGCGGCTCGTGTCACGTGCACTTCGTGCAGCAGACGGCGGGACCAACCGGCACGTTCGTCGTGCCCGACCACGGCGACGACAGCTATCTGGAGTTCGTGCTCAGCGCTACCGATAGCGCCGGAGCCATTGGAACGACCTCCGTGGCGCTTCTCCCGCAAACCGTCCAGATCACCCTCGCGAGCATCCCGAGCGGGCTGCAACTGAACTACAGCGGCCAAAACGTGACCGCACCGTTCGTACGCCAAACCATTGTCGGCTCGGCGCACACGATCTATGCGCCGTCACCCCAGGCTTCGGCCACGTTCCTGTCGTGGTCGGATGGTGGAGCGCAGCAGCACGACATCGTGATGGGAACCACCAATGCCACGTTCACGGCCACGTTCACCTCCAGCGGCGGCACGGGCACGCAATACCTGAGCGACATGGCATGGACCTCCTCCACCAACGGCTGGGGGCCGGTCGAGCGGGACATGAGCAACGGCGAGAGCGCCGCTGGCGATGGCCACACCATCACCCTCAACGGCGCCGCCTACGCCAAGGGCCTCGGCACCAACG
>DASRDP010000026.1 GCA_035652535.1 Chloroflexota bacterium | reverse complement strand
TCTACGCGACCTTCGACCACGATCCATTGCCGATTCCGCCCGACATCCTGACCACGACGCACAACCCACCGCAGCCAGGAAACAATCGGCGATTGAGCCCGCTCATCGGATTTCCGGCTCTCAGTGTGCCGGCCGGATTCTCGCCCAACGGGCTGCCGGTCGGGCTCGAGCTACTCGGGCGCCCGTTCGCCGAGGGTGCGCTCTTCCGAATTGCCTTCGCCTACGAGCAAGCGACGAGCCACCGCCGACCGCCTCCCACGACACCACCGCTCCACATGACCCCCGATCCGTCGGTCACCATCTCGCCCATCGCGTGACCGACGGGAGCCGCGCGTTGGCGCGTTGATGCAAACGACGGCGCCCCGCCACGCGAAGATCGTCGTGACCCTCGGGCCCGCAACGGACGGGATCGAGCGTGAACTCGTGCGCGCCGGAATGGACGTAGCCCGGCTTAATTTTTCGCACGGCACGCCCGAGGAGCACGCGCGCCGCTGCGACGCCGTGCGAGCGGCAGCGCGCGCCCTGGGGCGGTGGGTCGCGGTGATGCAGGACCTGCCGGGCCCCAAAATCCGCGCGGGCGCTCTGATCAGCGGCGGGCCGGTGAGCTTGGCGGAGAACCAGATCGTCAGCGTCGTCCCGGGGGACGGCTTGGGCACGGCGGAGCGCATCTTCACGACGTATCGCCACCTCGTGGACGACGTGAAGCCCGGTGACCCTATCTGGCTGGACGACGGGCACATTCGACTTCGCGTGGTAGAGGTAACGCGAGGAGCGGTGTCGGCGCGCGTTGAGGTTGGCGGGCTGCTGGGGGAGCATAAGGGAATAAACCTCCCCGGTGTTGCGCTGTCAGCGCCATCGCTCACGGAGACCGACCACGAGTCGCTCCGCTTCGGGCTCGAACGGCTCGGTGCGGACTACGTCGCGCTGTCTTTCGTCCGAGGAGCGGAAGACGTCGTCGCGGCGCAACGGTTCGTGAGGGAATCGGGCGCGCGCACGCCCCTGATCGCGAAGATCGAGAAGCCGGAGGCGATCGAGAACATCGAGGAGATCATGGACGTCGCCGATGGAGTGATGGTGGCGCGCGGCGATTTGGGCATCGAGCTGGGGCCGGAGAACGTTCCGGTGGCGCAGAAGTCGATCGTGCAGCGCGCGAACTCCCACGGCAAGCCGGTGATCGTCGCCACACAGATGCTGGAAAGCATGACGCGTGAGGAGATTCCCACGCGCGCTGAGGCGTCGGACGTCGCGAACGCCGTGTGGGATGGGGCGGACGCCGTCATGCTGTCCGGTGAGACAGCCGTGGGGCGCCATCCCGTCTTGGTGGTCGAAACGATGGGGCGCATCGTGCGGTCGGCGGAATCCGCGTTGCGTGGAAAAGGGTACTTTCTTCGGCGGGCCCGTGAGGGGCGCGGGCGGTCATATTCGGCGGCAATCACCGATGCGGCCTGCATTCTGGCCAACGACCTCCACGCGAAAGCGATCGTGGGTATCACGCAGACCGGGTTAACCGCGCATCTCCTTTCGGGTCGCCGGCCGCATGCCCCAATTCTCGCGTTCAGTCCCGATGCACGGGTGTGTCAGAGGCTGGCCCTTTGGTGGGGCGTCACGCCGGTGCACCTGGAGCGCCGCCCCGACCTCGAGACGAGCATCGAAGCGATGGAGTCGCACCTGGTATCCAGCGGCGCGGCCGCGCCGGGCGACCCCATCGTCGTGACGGGCGCCCATCCCATGAAGCCGGGTCTCCACACGAACTTCGTCAAATATCAACGCGTGCGCGAAAAACGCCCGGGCGACAATTCGTCCTCGGGATCCGGTAAGCCGTTGGAGGACGTAGACTTGGACAGCAGCGGGCGTACGGAGCAGAATAGCGCGTGAGCACTATGCAAGTCATCGAGCAGCCAGTCCTTCGCCGACCGATCTTGCTGCTGGCGTTTTCCGGTTGGGTCGACGGAGGACAGGTCGGAACCAGCGCTGTGCGGTACCTCATCGACCGATGGGGCGCCAAGAAGTTCGCGGAGCTGGACCCCGATAGCTTCTACAATTTCACGCGCGTTCGGCCGCAGGTCCAGATCGAGCCAGACTTCACCCGCACGATTACCTGGCCCGAGACCGCGTTCTACTACCACGTCGCCCCGGTCTTGGAGAGAGACTTCGTGCTGCTGCTCGGTATCGAGCCCAATTACCGCTGGCGGACGTTCAGCGCGGAGGTTCAGCGCGTCTGTGAAGCGGTTGGGGTGTCGTCGGCCCTTTCGCTCGGCGGGGTCATCGCTGAAGTGCCCCATACGCGGCCGGCGCAGATCCGCGTCTTCAGCTCAGACCCTGACCTGATCGCTCGGTTTCCCGAGCTTGGCGCGCGTCGAGGCGCGTATCAGGGGCCGACGGGTATCATCGGCGTTATCTCCGACGGGTTGACCAAGGCGGGGATACCGGTCGGGAACATGCGCGGGGCGGTGCCCCACTACATCGCGGGCTCCGCAAATCCCAAGGTCACCCACGGGCTGCTCGCGCGGCTCAACACGCTCTACGACTTGGGGCTCGATCTCTCCGATCTTGCGCAGGCAAGCCGACGATTCGAGCGGCAGGTGAACCGTGCTCTGGCCGATCGACCAGAGGCAGCGGACTACGTGAAGAAGCTCGAAGGGCGTGCCGGAGAGGCGGAGCCGGAGGGTGAGCCGCCCGTCGCCCAGGAGGAGGCATCGAGCGGAAGCGAGGAGCTTCCCAGCGGGGACGAGATCATCCGCCAGTTTGAGGAGTTTCTGCGGGAGCGGTCGTCCGGCCAGGAAGGGGACGCATCGGATCCCCACGCAACGTAGCGCGCCCGAGAAGAGACTGCGAGTCGGTTACAGACACATCCCGAGCCGCGCGACCTCGTGCGCCAGCGCGGAATCGCCGATCTCCGGGGCTCGAAGCCCCTCCGCGGCCGCGCACAGCTCGATCCAACGTCGCAGAAGCGCCGCGCGCTGATCGAACGCCATATTGCGAAAGACGCGCGTCATCAGGCGATCGAGGAAATAGCCCGCGTGCTCGTAGGTCGAGAACTGCGGGACCGTCTCGCGCAGGGCTTGAAGGAGTCGCTGGCCCTCGGCGGTCTCGCGGATGAGGGCCTCGCCGGGCGTGGCGGTGACTGCGAAGGGCGAGTGCGTCGCCCATCCGTGGGACAGACCAACACCGACCTTGGCCACGTCGCGACGGAGCGGCGAGTCCGTGCACTCGAACGCGGCGCGGAAGAGATGCGCGCCCGCGTCGAGCCAACGCCCGACGTCGGTCTCAGTAGCCGATGCGCCGTCGTTCGTCGTCGCCGCTGGCGCGAAATCGCCCAGAAGGTCCGCGAGGAACTCCTCGACGCTTTTCGGGATTCGGGTCAGATCGCTGTGGGGAACCGCCTCGGTCTCCTCCAAGGGCGCACCCTTCGAGGCTGACGCAACGGTCGGCTCTGTCCGTCCTGTTTTCTTCAACGTGCTCAATGGGCCTCCAGGTGAGCGGTCAAACCGTAGCTCCGTCGCATGCTGGCGCATTCCGTTTGGAGGAGCCGGCGGTGGAGTTACTGCGCAATGCGGCCCCGAGGCGCACGGACAGGATCCGCTACCGGTGCCAATTGGCGCAGGAGAAGTACTTCAACGGCGTGCATCTGCCACACTTATAGTCGGACCATGTACAAAATTCGCGAATAAACGATAACGAACTGGTCACAAATCGAGAGGATAACCGCTGTAAACGAGGCGCCACGTTGCAGGCGCGAAACAACAGCGCGTTGCCCCGCCGAGACGCCGGCCCGGGCCCGGACGGCTGAGTCGGGAGACGTGCGTCGAGCGCCTGGGCACCGGCGGGCGGCGCGGCGACCGGACGGCGGAGCCGGCATTCGCAATGTTCGCCGTGATGTGGGCTTTCCGGATGCCTTTATAAGGATTTTGTGTGCAATCCCGGGTAAAAATCTTATTCTAAGAACATTCTAAGCAGGTTATTTTCGGCGTATAGTGTTTAGAGGGTAGATCGCGGAAATTTTGGGCGTTTGGCGCGCAATGGGGGTCTGACGTTCGAGAAGAGCACCGGACCGGCAGGCGGGCAACGGGTCCGGTCGACAAGGGGCGGGGAGGACCGGCATGCGATGGCTGATTGGCACCATGGGGCTGACAATGCTGCTGGCGATGAGCTGTGCGCCGGCATCTCGCCAGGCTGGCGGGTCCGCGTCCGCATCGCAGGGTGAGGCCACTTCTTCGACGCCCCAGAAGGAGCTCGTGGTGGCTGTTCGCGGCGAGCCCCCGAGCATCGCTGCACAACCGATCACCGGATTCTCTGGCTCGTTGGAACGGCCGAAGGAGCTGTTCAACGGCACGCTCGATTACTACGACGAGAACGGAACTCCACAGCCGGAGCTTGCGCAGGCGCTGCCGAAGCTGAACACCGACACGTGGAAGGTGCTGCCCGACGGCACCATGGACACGACGTACAAGCTGAAGCCAAACCTCACGTGGCACGATGGAACGCCGCTGTCGGGCGACGACTTCGTGTTCGCGTTCCAGGTCTACTCCACGCCGTCGTTTGGGGTCGCGAGCACACCACCCATCGGGCTGATTCAGGATGTGACGGCGCCAGATGCCAGCACGGTGACGATCAAGTGGAAGTCGCTCTATCCCGACGCGGCCGGCCTCGGCTATGATTTCCAGGCTCTGCCACGGCATATCCTGCAAGAGTCCTACACCCAGATGGATCCGATCGCCTTCGCGGGGATTCCGTTCTGGACGAACGAGTATGTGGGCCTCGGACCGTATCGGGTGACCGGCTGGGAAGCTGGCGCCTACATCGCGGGCGAAGCCTTCGACGCCTACGCGCTGGGCCGCCCAAAGATCGATCGCGTCCGTGTGCTGTTCATCTCTGACCCGGACACGGCGGTCGCGAATCTCATGGCAGGCTCCGTCGCATTCATCGCGGATCCGCTTCTTTCGGTCTCCCAGGCCCAGACTCTCGAGCAGCAGGGGGCCGAAGTCTTGTACTCACCGGTCGGCATGCGCACCACTGTTGTCCAGATGCGGCCGGATATCGTGGAATGGGACGGGTTGCTCGACCTGCGGGTGCGGACGGCAATCGCCTATAGCCTGGATGTGCCAGGGGCGATCGAAGCGCTCACGGCCGGAAAGGGCGTGCTCACCCACACGCTCACGTCCCCGCAGGTGAGCTACTACCCGCAGATCGAGAAGGTCATCCAGAAGCTCGATTACGATCCGCGCAAGGCCGATCAGACGATGAGCGCAGCGGGCTATACCAAGGGATCGGACGGCTTCTTCGTCGGGAGCGACGGTCAACGCGCCCAGTTTAGCGACAGCTCATCCCACGGAGATCGCGAGGAGATGGAGCTGTCTGTGTATGTCGACAGCCTCAGGAAGGCCGGGTTCGACGTCTCGCAAAACGTCGTATCGGTCCAGCAGATTCGTGATCCGAAGTACCGATCGCTCCTACCCGGCCTCCAGCTTCGGGGAGGGGCCTACCAGATGGGGAGCTATACGAGTGATCAGATCCCGCGGCCGGAGAACCACTGGGTCGGCGACAACCGGGGCGGCTGGAGTAACCCGACCTACGATCGACTCTTCGAGGAATTCAATCGAACGCTCGACGAGTCCGAGCACATCGCGAAGCTGGCCCAACTGGAGCGAATCCTCACGACCGAAGTGCCGATCATGCCCAATATGTTCAGCCCGTATGCCGACGCGTTCGTCGCGGGGCTAAAGGGTCCGGTGGCGCGCCACACGCCCTACGCTGGCAACACCGGAGCCGGCGCCTTCTTGCACGTCGAGAAGTGGGAGTGGACGTCGTAACGACCGGTGCACGCGAGACGCCGGTTGCCGAGAGGTGTGACCAGAGGCCCTCCAAGCGGCGCCATTCCGTCAGAGGCATGCCCTGGGCGAGCGCCTCCAGCACGCGGGCCCATAATCGCCGAAGGATCGCGACGGCCACATCCGACGAGCCGAGCCGCTCCACCGGGGGTCCCCGGCGACGTCGCCCATGCCGACCTGCGCGATGGAGTCTTGAATGTTGACCAAGTCGCGGTACAGCTCCGGCTTCAGATCCTGAGGGGCCATGCGCGCAGCCATGTCGTCTTCAGCGACTTGCCCCCCAGTAGCCCCCCAAATCTCACCGGTTGCTACGCGATCCCTGGCGATTCCGGTACGGGCGTGCCGATCAGCCTACTTGCCTGGCGGGGTAGGATTAGGGCCGAGAAATCGGGCCAGCGGGCCATCGAATTCTCCGGCTCGGCTCCGATTCGTGGGTAGATCGCGGCGCCCCCGAAGGGATTCGAACCCCTGACCGTCGGATTAGAAGTCCGCTGCTCTATCCACTGAGCTACGGGGGCCTGGACGTATCTCGCGCACGGCTTGGCCTCGGATCCTTTCGAGTTCCGTCAACGCACAGCGATGCGTGCGCGATGTCTGTATTGTAAAGGCGTTGTTCAAGGTC
This sequence comes from Chloroflexota bacterium, assembly GCA_035652535.1. NCBI lineage: Bacteria > Bacillati > Chloroflexota > Chloroflexota bacterium. Next base: position 16,765 of record DASRDP010000026.1, on the reverse strand, counting down.
GAGCGTCAAAGTAGCAATTCCCGATTTCGACGCGCATAATGGCTCCGCCGGTCTGTCGCGCGAAGGAGGAATCACATGAGCCTGGCGTCTGCGAGCAGGCACCGGGAAAGGACCGCGCCTCCCCTCGATGGCGTGCGCGTCCTCGACTTTACCCACATTGTGGCTGGGCCGTTTTGCACCCGCATCCTTGCCGACCTGGGAGCGGAGGTGCTGCACGTCGAAACGCGGTCTCGAACGGAAGGCATGGGTGTGCACGCCGGCCGTCAGGAGCGGCGCGACGCGCGGGTGCACCGGAACAAAAAGTCGATCACCCTCAACCTGAAGCATGAGCGCGGGCAGGCGATCGCCGCTCGCTTGGCGAGCGTCGCGGACGTGCTCGTAGAGAACTTCAGCTCGGGTGTCATGCGTCGCCTGCATCTGGACTATGAGTCGCTCCGGCCATCCAATCCGTCTTTGATCTACGTGAGCATGTCGGGCTTCGGCCATACTGGCCCCCGCCGTGACTGGACCAGTATGAACATGAATCTGCAGGGCTATTCTGGACTGATGCTCGTAACCGGGTCGGAAGGTGACCCGCCGACATCGGTCTCGAACTCCTGGAACGACTTCATCGGAGGTCTGCACGCCAGCTTCGGGATCTTGCAGGTCCTCATGGAGCGGCAGGCCAACGGCTCGGGCATGTACCTGGACCTTTCCCAGGCCGAATGCAGCATCTCGACCCTCGGCCCGCTCGTTCTTTGCGGCGCTGCCAACGGGGAAAACGCACCCCGGCTGGGCAATCGCTCCACCTCTGCGGCTCCGCAGGGCTGTTATCCGTGCGCGGGCGGCGATGAATGGTGTGTGATTTCGGTGCAGACGAACGAGCAGTGGACCGCGCTCTGCCAGCTCATTGGAGCATCGGAATTTGGCCGTGATCCGAGATTCGCGAGTTTCACCGGGAGACTTCGATACCACGACGAGATCGATCAGAAGATCCGATCCTGGGCGGTGGATCTCCCGAAACAGGAGGTCGAAGCGCGTTTGACGGCTGCCGGAATCCCCGGGGAGCGCGTGCGCCACGCGGACGAAGTCGTCGAATCAGACGATGCCGGACTGGGGTTTCACCCCCTGAGGGCTCCAGGGTTCGAGAAACCGGATCTGACCGCTCTGTTGCCATTCACGCTGAGTGTCAGTCAGCGGGTGCCGCCGATCTCGCCCGCGACCACCGGGCAGCACACGCATGAGGCGTTGTCGGACTGGCTCGGGCTGACTGCGGACGCGATCGACGATCTGGAACGGGCGGGCGCACTCGTATGAGCGTCGCCGCCTCGATCCCCTGGCCTGTTGCGTCGTAGCATGGCCCGCATTCTCGATCTCGCTCCCCATTCGGCGATCTATGCTGGACGGCTGTTGGCCGAGGCAGGCCACGACGTGGTTCGGGTCGAGCCCCCAGGGGGCGATGCCATCCGCCGTCTGCCCCCGTACCTTGGTGGGCAGCCGAATATCGAGCTCGGCGCGTATCACCAGTTCTTCAATGCCGGAAAGCGAAGCTTCACGCTCGATGCCGCGTCGTCTGAGGGCCTCGCGGTATTCCGTCGACTTGCGGTGACGGCGGATGCCATCATTGGGCCTCTTCCGCCCGCGTTGACCCCGGACACGCTACATGCGGAGCAGCCGCACCTGGTCATTGCGGTGCTCATCAACGACGACATTGAGGAGATTTGTCGCTACGCTCGCTCGGGCATGATGGCCCTGACTGGCCAACCGGGCCGCGTGCCCATGCTGATGGGCGGTCACGTTCTCTACGCCGCGACTGGTCTGTGGGTCGGCGTCGCCATGGCTTCCGCGCTTCTGACCCAACAGTTGCGGGGCGTCGGGCAGATCCTCACGGTGGACGTGCAGCAGTGCATCGAGGTGTTCAACGAGCAAGCGATGAGCACGTACGCCACCACCGGCCGTCGGGCGGACCGCCGCGGCCACCGCGGTGCAATCACGCCCGTCTCCGGGGCATTTCAGGCGTCAGACGGCTGGTGGATGCTGAGTGTCCCGAATACAGCCGAGCGCTGGTATCGCTTCCTGGAATGGGTCCAGGACCCAGTGCTCGCCGCGAATCCTTCGTATGCCCAAGAAGATGGCCGAGAAGCCGCCAAAGACGTGATCCTGGACCGCATCGAGAAGTGGTCGATGTCCCTGAAGATGCGTGAGGCCGTCGAGACCGCCCAGAGCCAGGGGATCACCTCAACCCCGGTGCAAACGCCCCTCGACCTCGTCAACGACCCGCAACTCACCCATCGCGGCTTCCTCCAGGACGTGGCCATCCCCAACGTCGGTACGGTCGCGGCCCCGGCTGGTGCGATCGCGAGCCTGCTCGGCCGACCGGCCTCCAGGGCCCCGTTGCTCGGCGAGCACACCACCGCACTGCTGGCCGAGCTGGGCTACGACGGGCCCGAGCGCCTCGCCCTGTTCGAGCGCGCCGTCGTCTAATACACTCTGCAGATCCGAATGAAGCGGAGGCCGACGAATGACCATCGCCGTTTCCCCCAACGGACGGAACAACTACCAGACCGCGAGTCCGGCCAACAAGCTGCTGATCGCGACGTTCGACGGCATCGTGACGCTCGTCCGTTCAGGCGCTGGCGCAGCATGGGCTAACGCGGGCCGCGAGCTCCAGGGCAGGCCATACCATGCGGAGGGCGGGTCTGGTTGCGCCCCGATAGGCTCGTGAGGCCCGGGCCTCGGTCCGTACATTCCGGGAACTCCATTGTGTCCGCGTTTTGAATGAGGTCCGAACTGCTAGCCGGCCGAGGCACGGACCATGACCAGAATCCGCGCGCGCAGATTCCGGACCCCGAAGTGGAGATTGTGGGATGACGAGCTCGACGACCCGCGCCGAACAGCTGGCGCAGTTAGAAACGTGGTTGGGGCGCACCACCGAATACGAGGGCGTCGACGAGGTCACGCTTAACGATATTCGGCGAAAGCTCGAGGTCTACTGCTTTGATTGCCCGCTGCATTACGACGCGGAGGTTGCTCGGGCGCACGGCTACCGGACGGTTGTCGCTCCAGTTTCCATGACCGGGCTGTGGGGAGTCTCTCCCTATTGGACGCCCGGCGAGCCGCCACCCTTCGCCCCAGGCCTTCGAGAGCGAAACGGAACCCGCCGTCGCCTCGAGGTACCGGAGCCATTCTCCCGTGGGTTCAACGCATCGAGCGAGTGGGAGGCGTTCGAACCGCTCTACCCCGGCGACCGTCTGCGAATGAGCACGGCGCTCATCATGATCGAGCCGAAAACGACCAGGCTGGGAGACGGGGTCTTCATCACGTCCGAAACCCGCACGTATAAGCACAGCGGGGAGCTCGTGCTCGTATCCCGAAGCACGGGCTTTCGCTACGATCCCACGCCCGAATCCATCACCGCCGCTCGCTCGGCCCCTGTGGAGCCGACGCCGGCCGGCGAGCAGCCAGCTGAGAGCAGCCCCGTCATCGATTGGTCGCGGCAGCTCCGCTTCGCCGATGTGCGCGAAGGCGATGAGGTGCCGAGGTACCACCTGTGGCTCAACTATCAGCGCATCGTGATGAGCGTCGCGGCGGATCGGATGTTTAGCTCGATTCACCACAACCGGGAGATCGCGCGAGCGGGCGGGCTCAACGACATCATCTTCAATACCCGCGGCTACGAGACGATTTTCGAAATCACGCTTCGCCGCTGGATGGGGCTGGATGGCCGAATTCGCAAACTTGGTCCATTTCGGATGGTGAAGAATAGCCACCCCGGCGACACCCTCAGCGCGCGTGCACGCGTCCTCGCCAAGGAGGCGCAGGCCGGAGAAGGAGTGATTCGCCTTGAAATCGCCATCGACAACCCACGAGGCGAGGCGGCTCGGGGCGAGGTTGCCGTGAGCTTGCCGCTCGAATGACTCGGACGATCGCCGCTGCAAGGCGCAGGCTGCTGGACATGCCTCGAGCACGAGGTTAGAGTCGGCCCAATACTTCCCAGGAGAGGTGCGCGTCGATGCCCGTAACCGGACTGAGCCACATCGTCATCAACGTGAACGACCTGGACCGGATGGTCGAATTCTACCGGGACGTGATGGGCCTCGAGATCACCCACCAGCACCCGGGTCACATGGTGTTCCTCACATCCGACCGAACCGTCGAGGACCACGAGATCGGTCTCTTCACCCCGCGGCGGGGCGACTGCAACGTCCTGGTGCACTTTTGCTGGCGCGTGGCTTCGGTGGCCGATGTCAAGTCGTTCTATCGGCGATTCCAGGACCTCCAGGTTCCCATCGATGAGTGCGTCAGCTACGCGTATCCGTGGATCGGGCAGGCGACCCTCTCGTGCTATTTTCGAGACCCGGAGGACAATCGCGTGGAGATCCAGGCCATGGTGAGCCTGGACGGTGAGATCGCGGACCGATCGGCTCGGTACATCGACTACGACCAGAGCGAGGAAGAGATCATCGCGCAGGCCAAACGGCTCGTTCCGGCCATCGTTCCTCCGGGAGGCGCCGTTCTCCGGTAGCGTGGGATCCGATGTGTCGTTGATCGCTCTCGCTCTGCACCGCGGGCGGAACATGGCATCGCGCCGGGCCGTCAGCGTCGTGCTGCTCGCGTCCCTGGTGCTCGTCGCATGCGCGCCGGCGGCGCCCGCCGTAAAGGGGCCGAACACGGAGTCGACCGTTGCGCAGGAGGCCGATTCGCGATCGCTTGTCGTTTTCATACGCGTCGAGCCGTCTATCCTGGCCACGCGGGGCTTCGTTCGAAAGTCGGCCGGCTTGTTCTTCGTCTGGCGCATCTTCAATGCCCTTCCCGCCCTCGTCGACGCGCGCGGCGCGCCTCAGCCGGAGCTCCTCACGAGCCTGCCGTCCCTCAACACCGACGACTGGCAGGTATTCCCCGACGGGACGATGCAGACGCGGTACGCTCTTCGCCCCAATCTCACGTGGCACGATGGCGCCCCGCTGACGTCGGAGGACTTCGTCTTCGCGTGGCGCGTATTTTCCAGTCCGGAGCTGGGGCTCTCCAAACAGCCGCCCATGTCGGCGATTTCCGAGGTGGAGACCGTCGACGAACGACACTTCGTGATCCGCTGGAAGGCGCTCTATCCCGATGCGGACTCGCTGTCGACGATAGATCGCGAGCTACCCCCTCTTCCCCAACACATTCTCGCCGCGGCGTTCGATCAACTGGCGAGCGATGGCGGCGACTCGCTCGTCAACCATCCCTCGTGGGGCCCGGAGTACGTGGGCCTCGGTCCCTACCGACTCCAAGGGCGCGAGCCTGGCTCGTCCATGGAAGCCGTCCGGTTCGATGGATACGCGCTGGGCGCCCCGAAGATCCCGCGGATACAACTGCGTTTCAGCGATGATCAAAACGTCGTCGTGGCCCACATGCTGTCCGGCGATGCCCAGGTGGCAACCGACAGCTCGATCGGCCAGGCCGGTGGGGAGACCCTGACCCGCGAGTGGGCCGCCAACAACGGCGGCACCGTCTTTCAGTTGCCCAGCACGTGGCGCTACATCGGTTTTCAGCTCCGGCCGGAGCTTGCAAGTCCCAGGGCGGTTCTCGATCTGAGAGTGCGCAAGGCGGTTGCCCACGCGATCGACAAACAAGCAGTGAGCGACGCCGCGTATTCCGGCCAGGCCATTCTTGCTGATACGCCCATCTGGAGCGGCTCTCTCTGGGGCGCCGCGCTGGACGATACGGTCCCGACCTATCCCTTTGATCCGCGCGCGGCGGAGCGTCTGCTGAACGAATCGGGATTCAGCAAGGGCGCGGATGGGTTCTATCGAGGCCCCGACGGGCAGCTCTCGTTCGAGCTGTCATCGACCGAGAGCCCGACGACGGCCGCGGAGATCCAGGTGACCGCGAGTCAGCTGCAGGCCGTCGGGCTCGAAACCCAGCAGCGGGTGATTCCCCGACTTCAAGCGCAAGATCCCCAGGTTCGAGCGAGCTTTCCGGCTATGCAGCTGATCAGCACGCTCATGGACGAGCCCGGCCTCGACACGCTGGCCAGTGCGCAGATCCCATCGGACAACAACCGGTGGATCGGGGGCAACCGCGGCGCGTGGTCTTCGCCCGCCTTCGACCGGCTCCTGGAGACGTTCAATACCACGCTGTCCCGCGCGGACCGGGTGGATCTGGTGCGTCAGATGCTCAAGATCTACGGCCAGGAGCTGCCGCGCATCGCGATGTACTTCCCCGCTACGCCCTTCGCGTATGTCGCGGCCCTGCGGGGTCCGATGGTTGTCGCACCGGAGTCACGTGTAGCGTGGAACATCCACGAGTGGGAGTTCAAGTTGTAGGACCGGCTACTGCAGCTCCCAGTCCTGAACGTTCCAGGCCAGATTGCTCTCGGTGGTTGTCGATTTCGGTCCGCTCAACTTCGACGCATAGACCCACACGGTTGTCGGGAAGAATAGCGGAATCGCCGGGAAGTCGTGATCGACCTGCTTGGCGATATTCACGGCGGCTTGAATCCGGTCTTGAGGCGCGAGCGCTGTGGCGTAGGCGGCAACGAGGCGATCCATCTCCGGCGTCGCGTACCCGGCATACGAGACGCTGCTCCCCCCGCTGCGCCAGTTGTTCTCCGGCCGGGGGATGTTGTTTGTCGTCATATTGATAATGCCGCTCTCGCCGAGGGCCGACGTGATGATCTGCATTCCCGGAAAGCTGGACCGCGTCTGTACGTCCTGGGCCAGGGCGGCCGGCGTCGCCGACTCCTCGATTTCGTAACCGGCCTGGCGCCACCCGCTCGCCACCGCCGTCATCAGCGTCTGCCCACCGGCGGAGATCATCAGCTCCGCGGAAAGCCGCCCCGCGCTCGGGCTGGCGTACACGCCGTCGGCCCCCTTCGTGAATCCCGCCTCTCCCATGAGCTGGGCGCTCTGCTTCAGGTCGAGCGAGTACTTCGTAACGGCAGCGTTGGCGGCCTTCCCGACCTCGCCGGTGGGCGGAAACATGCTATCGGAGATGAGGAACCAGCCCTCGAAGACCACGTCGTTGATCGCGGCCTTATCGACCGCGTAGGCCAGCGCTCGCCGAACCCGCAAGTCTTGTAGGGCCGGCGGGCTCGCAAACTCCGGTCGAGATTGAAAATGGACCGCCTGCCACAGCGCTGCCTGGGAGAACGACTTTGCGCCGGGCCACTGGCGCAGCAGCTCGGCCGCTTGTTGCTCGTTCACGCCGCTATCCGCGGCAAGCAGGATGTCGCCGGCGAGCATTCCCGCGATGGTCGTATTTCCATCACCCACGAACATGATTTTGATGCGCGAGATCTTCGGGGGTCCCAGGGCGTGTCGGTCGAAGGCGGATGCCTCGAGGAATGCGCCGGGCTCCCATTCATCCAGGCGATAGGGGCCCAGACCAACGAATTCCGTCGTCCAGTACGGGTTGTTGAGCAGAGCGTCTGCGCCAGACTCGAGCGCCGGCCCCAGGATCGCTCTTGGCAAGGGGGGCAAACCAGTGGCGCCAGGGCCCAGGCTTTGCAGGGCACCGGCCGCCAAATACGGCCGGGTCCAACGGATGACGATCGTGCGAGGGTCCGGCGCCTGGACTTCGTCGATCAGGCTGATCGGCGGGGACGCCGCGCTACCGAGCTCCGGCGTGCCATAGACCCTCCACGAAAACACGAAGTCGTCCGCCGTCAGAGGACTCCCGTTGTGCCAGGAGAGGTTGGGTTTCAGGTGATAGGTGGTCTCCATCGTCCCGTCGGACGAGACCTTCCAGTCGCTCGTGTTGAGCCGCGGAAGCGCCTCGGCGAGATAGGGAACCGGTTCGCCCTGGTCGTCGAGGAGCGCCAGATCAGCGTTGAAGATGCGCCGCGTGAAGAAGCTTCCGATGCTCAGGTTTTGGCCCACCACCCGGGCCGCGACCGTCTTCGGTTCGACGCGGACGGACGTCACGAGCGTTCGTCCAGACTGCGCCGCCTCTGTGGGATCCACGGTTCCGCCCGGGTTAGTCAACGTCGAGCTGCCCGGCTTTGGGGCCGTGGCGCATGCGGTTCCCAGATACACCGCGATCACGAGGAGTGCGAAATTCCGCCGCATGGTGGCCACGTCCCTCCTGGGCTTCGTCGTCGCTGGTCCGATCGGCGCGCTGTGGCTACGACCGCGCCGCTATCGCCTCATGCGCCGAGGCCGTCCGCGATCCCTGCTCTCGCGCAAATACCTGCACGCCCGCCGGAACGACTTGCGTCAGGCGCTCGTGCCATCGATCTCGGAAGAACTCGTACGCGGTGTCGATCACGTCGTCTGGGTTCCTCACGACCGCCACCGGATCTTTCCCATCGCGAACCCGATCGATCTCACGCAGCAACATCTGCTCGAACAGGACGATGCCGCGATCGGCGGTGCCGAGTCGCCAGTTGTCACGCGGTGCAATGCCCCCCTGGGTCTCGATCGCCATGATGTCCTGGTAGCCCAGTTGGTTCATGCGGTAGCGGACGTCGGGATAGACGCCGCGTCCTTCCTTAAGCTCAAAGGCATCCTGGACGTAGAAATCCACCGGCTCCTCATCGCGGATTCCATCGCGGCCGATCGGCTCGCGCGAGAAGTACAGCTTGTAGCAGTTCGTGTGGGTGTCATCGATGGGGGTGTGGATCTGGATCTGGTTGACGCGGCGCAATAAGTTGGGGAAGACGATGCGGTCTTCCTCGACATACCCGTCGCGGCCGAACATCGTGTACCGGACTCCGCACGAGACCTCTTCGCAATCGAAGGATGCCAGCTCGTCGATCCGGCCCCGGGTCGTATTGGCGATCACGGTGCCCTGCCGCGCCCCGGTGTCCTGGTGGAGGATGTAGATGTGCGTAGCGTCCAGGCCATTGTTCTCCAGGGCCTGGATCCAGCTCGCATCGTGCGGCATCACCGTGATGCGCTGGAGCGGATAGCCTTCCATGTCAAAACGGCGGATGGGCGGCACCGGCGGCGGGCCCATGTACGTCCAGTACAAACCGAGATACTTCTCGACCGGATACGCGCGCTGCTTGACCGTCAGGTGGAACTTGGAGTCGCCCGGCTCGGCGGGCGTCTCGAGGCAGCTTCCCTTCGTGTCGTAGAGCCAGCCGTGGTACGCGCACGCGATGCCGCGCTCCTCGACGCGACCGTAGAGGAGCGACGCGCCCCGATGGGCACAGTGGTCCGCGAGGAGGCCCACGTTGCCGCTCTTGTCTCGAAAGAGCACGAGGTCCTCACCCAGGATGCGGACGAAGGCGGTGGGCGACCCCTCGGTCACCTGGTGCAGGCCCGCGATCGGCTGCCAGTAGCGGCGCAGCAGCTCGCCCCCGGGGGTGCCGGGGCCGACCTGTGCGAGTTTCCGGTTCTCTTCCTCGTTCAGAAACACGGCCGCCTCCTCATTGACGTATCGCGAGTGTAGTTTCCCTTCCACTATTCCGCAATTGGGAATGCGCCGCTATGTCGTGCGCCTCGCCGCGACGCCGTGAGCCGGCGATCGCGCGTGGCTAGTCCGCGTCGCGCCACGAATGCCGCGGCTTCCACCCGAGCACCTCTTTGGCGCGCGCGTTGGACACGCCAGACATCGTTCCGGTCAGGTTTGACGCGAGGTTGCCAATAGCGGGAAGCACGCGTGGGAGCGCGACAGCAAGCGGCTCCGACATGTTGCTGTCGTCGGCAACGACGAACAGTGGGGTCCACCCGGAAACGGGGCGCTCGACGGCGAGTCGGAACGCCCGCGCCAGATCGCGCAGGTCGACATAATCTCCGAGCCCGAATCGGACGGCTCGTCGCCCGCCGGCGGCGCGCAGGTCGGCCATCTGCTCGGGGGTCAGCACCCCCGGCGGCCGGATCGACACCGTCTCCATGTCGGCCCGCCCCGCGTACGACCGCGCAACGTCCTCACCCGCCTGCTTCGATAGGCCGTAGGCGTCCTGCGGGGCGAGCGGGTGATTCTCGTCGATGGGGAGATACGACGGGAGAAACTCGCGCTTGCGGTACACCCAACCCAGGGCGGCCGTGCTGCTCGCCGAGACGACGCGGCGGATCCCGAGACGCGCAGCGGCCTCGTGAACGTTGAACGTGCCGAGAACGTTCGTGCGGAACGTCACGTCGTCCGTCGCGAAGCCCGGGGCGGGGAGCGCCGCCAGATGGATCACGGCATCCGCACCCTGAAGAGCGCCGATCACCTGTCCGAGGTCCAGCACGTCGCCGATCAGGTAGCGGACCGGACCCTGCTGGAACGGCCCCTGTTGTGGGCCGGGCACGCGGTCGAACACGACGACGTCGTGTGCCTGGCCCTGCTCGGTTTCGTTGGTCAGCTCGTCCACAACCCACCGGCCGATCTTTCCGAGCCCGCCGGTAACGACCAGCCGCATCCTCCACACCTCTCGTCCACAATCGTCTTGTTGGTCCCGGGGCGCGTCATTGTACGTCCGAGCGGTGTAGACTGCTCAGCACGCGTCGGTCCGCGGGTGGCGGGCGGGGAGGGGCGACGAGCCCCACTCCGGTCGACGGGCAGCTCGCGACTCCGCATCTCACCGGCTGGAGGGAAGAAATGGCCGAAGCCGTCGGGCGTGCGCCGGGCTTCCGGGTCGCGAAAGTCGCGATGCTCAGCGCGCTGATCCTGGCCGGATGTGCCCCAGCGACTCCGCGACCTGCGTCCCAACCGGCAGAGACCCCGACAACCAGCGAAACGCGGCCGCTCGTCGTATTCATCGGAAACGAGCCCAATAGCCTTGCCACACGGGCGTTCGCGGCCAAGGGGCGTGGACTCTACACCGCCTGGCGCATGTTCAATGGAACCCTAGCCCTTATCGATGATCACGGCGTCCCGCAGCCAGAGCTGCTCGCGAGCCTGCCGACGTTGAACACGGACGCCTGGCAGGTATTCCCCGATGGCACGATGGAGACGACGTACACATTGCGCCCGAACCTCACCTGGCACGACGGTGAGCCGCTGACCTCCGATGATTTCGTCTTCTCCTGGCGGGTCTACTCGAGCCCGGACCTTGGTCTGGCCAGTCAACCACCAATGCCCGCCATCGCTGATGTGGCCGCCATCGATCGCGAGCATTTCGTCATTCGCTGGAAGGCTCCCTACCCGGAGGCCGACTCGCTCTCCTTGAAGAGCCGCGAGCTGCCGCCGCTGCCCCAGCACATCCTCGGGCCCCTCTTCGACCAGGTCGCCGTCGCCGGACGGGATTCCCTCCTCACCAACGCGTTCTGGGGCCGCGACTACGTGGGCGCAGGGCCCTACCGGCTCCAGAGCTGGGAGGAGGGATCGGCCATCGACGCGGTGCGCTTCGAAGGCTACGCGCTCGGTGTCCCGAAGATCCCGCGCATTCAGCTCCGGTTCAGTGGCGATCAGAACGTCGTCCTGGCCCACATGCTGGCCGGCGAGGCACAGGTGTCGGCGGACACCTCCATGAGCCAAGCCGCCGCGGACACCCTGGCCGCGGAGTGGGCGCGGACGAACGGTGGGACCATCATCAATCCGCCGAGCAGCTGGCGCGCCATCTACGTCCAGATGCGGCCGGAGCTGGCGGATCCGCGCGCCGTTCTCGACGCCCGCGTGCGCAAAGCGATCGCACACGCCGTGGACAAGCAGGCGCTGAACGACGGGATCTACGGTGGCAAGGCGATCGCGACGGACACGCCGATCTACTCTGGATCATCCTGGGGTGAGGTACTGGACGAATCCGTCCCCGCGTTCCCGTTTGATCTGCGCACCGCCGAAAGCTTGTTGAACCAGGCCGGCTTCGCCAAGGGCCCCGACGGCCTGTACCGCGGAGCCGAAGGGCGGCTCAGTATGGAGTTCACAACTTCCCAGAGTCCGGACGCCGTCCGGGAGCTGCTCGCCATGGCGAACGCGCTTCAAGCGGCGGGACTGGACATCCAGCAACGGGTGATCCCCACCGCCCAGGCGCAAGATTCCCAGCTCAAAGCGACGTTCCCCGCGGTTCTCGTGGCCGGCTCGGACATCGGGGAGGCGGCGCTCAACTACTTCACCACCGCGCAAATTCCCTCCGCCAGCAATCTGTGGCAGGGCCTCAATCGCGGCGGCTGGTCGTCGTCAGAATACGACCGGCTGCTGGCGGCGTTCAACACGAGCCTCGGCCGTCCCACGCGGGTCCAGCTCGCCCGCCAGCTACTCAGGGTCTGGGGAGAAGACGAGCCGGTGATCTCGCTGTTCTTCCCGTCAGCGCCCATCGCCTACGTCGCCAGGCTCCACGGCCCAACGAATGGGGCGCCGGAATCGAGCCTGGCATGGAACATCCACCTATGGGAATTCCCGTAGGGGGCCGGAGGAGGGGAATGTCGCTGAAGCAGGACTACATCGACCGGATCAAGCGCGCCTTCGCGCGCACGCCCTTCGCCCAATGGCTTGCCGAAGAAGGGGTCGCGGTCTATGAAGGATTCGCCGTGGAAGACGTGCGAGACCTCGATCTGAAGCCGTGGCCGCGGATCGGCGGCAACGCGTGTTTCATCAACTGCTACTCATTCATGGAGGCATGCAACGGCGTATACGTAGCCGAGATCCCGCCTGGCGGCAAGCTGGAGCCTGAGCGCTGGTGCTGCCAGAAGATCATCTTGATCGAGGAGGGATCGATCGGCACCACAGAGATCTGGCAGGAAGGCGACACCCGCAAGCACGTCTTCGAGTGGGGGAAGGGGAGCGTCTTCGCCATTCCCATCAATGCCTGGCACCGCATGTATAACCTGGGAACCCAGCCAGCGAAGTTCCTGGCGCTCACCAAAGCGCCGCTCATGATGAAGGGCTTCGGCAGCGCCGAGTTCGTCTTCAACTGCACCCACCCCTTGCGCGAGCTGTACTCGGTCGACGACGCCCAATTCTTCGATGGCTCCGTCACTCGCACGGGCGCCCGCAACGGCATCTGGGAGACGAATTTCATCCGAGACGCCTGGAAAGTGGGTCTCGATGAATCCGGCAAGGCGTATGAGGGTCAGCTTTCCGGCTTCCGGATGGCGAATGGGACCTTTGGCGGTCACATCGCGGAGTGGGACGTCGGTCGCTACCACCAGGCCCACTATCACGACTCGGGACGGCTCGTGCACCCGCTCAAGTCCGAGGGGTTCGTCATGTGCTGGCCGGCCGAGCTGGGCCCGCGCCCATTTGAAAGCGGTCATGGCGAGGATGTGGTCATCGAGCCCTTCAAAGCCGGGGGTATCTACAGCCCGCCGGGCAACTGGTATCACGCCCACTTCAACACCGGGCGGGAGCCCGCCCGCCATCTGGCCTTCTACGGGCGGAGCGGCTTTGAGGACCTGACGCCCGGCCGAGCTGATATCGCCACGACCTCGCTGATCAGCTACCCCGACGAGGATCCTGAAGTACGCCGACTGTACAGGGAAACGCTCGCCACCAAGGGCATTCCCTTTACGATGCCTGATTCGATCTTCGAGCCCGGCGCCTCATCGCCGATGTAGCAACTCCGGCGCCCCTCGCGCCGATTCCGATGGCGAGCCCTATGCATTTCTGATAATCTGGGGCTCAGACGGAGTTCCGGGAGGTGGGCATGTTCCTGACCGAAGAACAGAACCGGAAGCTGACTCAGGTTGGGCCGGGCACACCCGGTGGGGAGTTGTTGCGCCGCTACTGGCATCCAGTCGCGGGCCTCCACCAGGTGACCGAGGAGTCGCCCACCGCCTTCGTCCGTATTCTGGGTGAGGACCTCGTGCTCTTTCGGGACAAGCGTGGCAACGTGGGCCTTCTCGCAGATCACTGCGCCCATCGGGGCGCGTCGCTCCTCTACGGTCGCGTCGAGGAGCGCGGCATTGCATGCGCCTACCATGGCTGGCTCTACGACACGAAGGGAAGCTGCCTCGAGACGCCCGCCGAGCCGGCCGACTCCAAATTCCACCTGACGGTCAGGCAGCGCGCCTATCCGGTCGAGAAGTTGATGGGCCTCTACTGGACGTACATGGGCCCGCCGCCGGCGCCGCCCATCCGACGTATGGACGTGGCCGCGTATCCGGTCGAGTACATCCGTGAGATGGGGTACGACTGCAACTGGGTGCAGGTCGTGGAGAACCACGTTGACAGCACCCACATCTACATCCTGCATCAGGACACCGCCAACCGCGGCGGAGATGGCGAGCGCAACAGCACCCGCGGCAACATCGACCGGCTCATCGGACTGGAATACGAGGAGCTGCGGTTCGGGATCAAACGAAAGATCACGCCGGACAGCGCCTATGCCGAGGATGATCTGCTGGTCTTCCCGAACATGCTGCGGCGGGTGAACCAGGTGCAGATCCACGTCCCCATCGACGATTTGCACACACGAACGTACAAGCTTGCCATCGGGTGCAACGGACGGGCCGACGATGACCCAACCGACTACTACGTTCTCCAGGACGGCGAGGGCAAATTCGGCAGCGACGTGTATCCGAACGCCCGCTATCGGATCGATGCTTTGACCGCCCAGGACGTCATGGCGATCGAAACTCAGGGACGGATCTCGGATCGGGCGAGCTGGCGGCCAGCGACCAGCGACCGCGGCGTCGTGCTTCTCGAGCAGGCCATCCTGCGGGAGATCGACCGCGTGCAGCAGGGTGAGGTCCCGTACGGTGTGGTGACCGATCCTGATGAGGTTATCGACACGAACTTCGAGTACTTTCGCCAGACGGGAGGGAGCGCCACCACGCAGTACTCGTATGAGGGCCTTCAGGTTTACAAGCGGGACCGGAAGAACGGGCACGGTGGGGCCAATGGTTCGACCAACGGGTCGCCCACCGCGAGCCGTGCAGAGCGACGGGCTTGACCGCGTCGATCAAGGTCGGATACATCGGGCTCGGCTCCATGGGGAAGCCGTGGGCCACGAACGTTGCCCAAGACGGCTTCGACCTCATGGTGTACGACGTGCGGCCGGAGCCGGTGGCCGAGCTGGTGAAGCTGGGCGCCAAAGCCGGGCACTCCCCCCGCGAGGTCGCCGCGTACGCCGACATCGTTGGAATCACGGTGTCCGGACTGGAAGCCGTGAACGCGGTGCTCGACGGGCCTGATGGTCTTCTGTCGGGCGCGCACGCCGGTCTGGTCGTCGCGATCCAAACCAGCCTGCATCCCTCGGACATGGAAGCAGCAGCGAAGAGGATCGCGGCTCGAGGCGCGCACGCGCTCGATGCGCAGATGAGCGGCGGCTGGACCAGCGCGGTGAAGCGCAAGACGTGCTTGATGGTCGGCGGCGATGTCACGCTGTTAGAGCGGTGCCGACCCGTGTTTGAAACGACCGCGAGCCATATCTTCCATGTGGGCGACGTGGGCAAAGGCGCCGTGGCGAAGGTCGCCCAAAACCTCATTACCGCGCAGTACCTGATGGCGGCGTCCGAAGGATTTCGCCTGGCGGGCAAGGGTGGCGTCGACCTGGGTGTGTTTCAGGAGATCGTGCGAGCAAGCTCCGCCCAGAGCTGGGTCGCAGACGATTACCTGAGCTTCTGGGGCAACCGACCGCGGCCCTGGATGTACTATTCCGTTCTCGAGGAGGCGCTGGACCTCGGCCGTACGTTCGATGTCGCGCTTCCCGGGGCGGCCACCGCGAGTCAGGCGCTGTCCCACTCCCTCACGGGCAATCCAGCGGGCGACTAGCAGCGTTCGGCGCACCGCCGAACTGGGGGAGCCTCCCATGGCGAGAGCCAGCGGTCCGCGCCACGTGCTGGCGGCAATCCTGACGCTGGCCGTCGTGCTGGGTGGCTGCGCGCAGGCCGCGCCGACCGTTGCGCCCAGAGGCTCCGGCACAGAACCGGCGATGCCTCGCATCCCGGACGAGCAGGCTCCCCCGCTCGTCATCTACTTTCGCTCGGAACCGGCAAGCCTCGCCACACGATCGCTGGGCCAAAAGAGCGCCAGCGTTCGCACGCAGATCCACCCGTTCAACGCGCTTCTCGCCTCGATGGACGACCACGCGCGGCCGCGGCCGGAGCTGCTCGCCAGCCTACCGGAGCTGCATGGCCCGAGCTGGATCGTGAACGCCGATGGGACCATGGAGACCACGTACGCCTTGAGGTCGGGCCTAACCTGGCACGATGGACAACCGCTCACCTCGGGTGACATCGTCTTTTCGTGGCGCGTCTACTCCTCCCCCGACCTCTCGTATTCGAAGCAGCCTCCCTTCTCGGCCATCTCCGACGTCACCGCTCTCGATGCGGAGCGCTTTGTCATTCGCTGGACGATGCCATACCCCGACGCACATTCCCTGTCGGAGCGCGAGCGGGAGTTTCCGCCGTTGCCCGAGCACATCCTCGGTCCGGCGTTTGACCAGATGTCCGCGACCGGCGCCGGCGCATTCGCGAACCAGCCGTTCTGGACCACCCAATATGTCGGTGCAGGCCCATTTCGCCTTCAGAACTGGGAGGCCGGCTCGTCGATCCGGGCGGTGCGGGTGGCCACGTATCCGCTGGGCAAGCCAAAGATCCCGCGCATCGAAGAGCGTTTCAGCGACGACCAGAACGTGGTCGTGGCTCACCTCCTGGCGGGCACCGCCCAGGCGGCCACGGCCAGCGCTCTCCCCGACGTGCCCGAGGCGCTTAACGAGCAATGGAGCCGGAGCCGTGCTGGCCGCGTTTTCAGCTCACCCACCTCATGGCAGCAATTGACCTACCAGCTTCGGCCGGATTACGCGAGTCCGCGAGCCATCCTGGACCCGCGGATACGGAAGGGAATCGCGCAGTCCATCGACAAGCGGGCAATCAGCGACGCCGTCTTCAGCGGACAGGCCGTGTTCTCCGACAACCCGATCTGGAAAGGGTCCGGCTGGGGCGACGCCCTGGACGACTCCATCCCAACCTATCCGTTCGATCCGCGGGCGGCC
>DASRDP010000025.1 GCA_035652535.1 Chloroflexota bacterium | reverse complement strand
ATCGAGCCGGGCGACATCCTCCTCACCAACGACTCGTACATCATGGGGAGCCACCTGAACCACATGATCTTCACGTTGCCCATCTTTTGGGAGGGGAAGATCGTCGCCTTTGCGTCCTCCATGGCGCACTGGCAGGACGTGGGGGGCGTGCTGCGCGGCGCAACCCAGGACATCTACTCGGAGGGGCTCCAGCTCCCCATCGTCAAGATCTTCAAGCGCGGCCAGCAAGACCGGGAGCTGACCGAGATCATCCGCATGAACGTGCGCTTCCCCGACCTGGCCATGGGCGACTTTCGGGCCCAGATCGCCGCCATCAAAACGGGCGAGGCGCGCTACCTGGGGCTGCTTCACCGCTACGGCGAGACCGCGATGCGCGCGAGCATCGAGCGGATCTACGACCAGAGCGAGCGGCTGGCCCGCGCGCGCGTGGCGGAGATCCCCGACGGCGTCTATGCGGCCGAGTCCTTCATGGACGACGACGGGATCACCCACGGTAAGCCGATCCCGCTGAAGGTGCGCGTCATCGTCGAGGGCGAGGACATGACTATCGACCTCAGCGAGGTGAGCCGCCAGGTGGGCGGCTACTACAACTCGGGGATCACGGCCGGCCGGTCGGCAGCGGAGGTCGCGTTCAAGTGCGTGACGAGCCCCCTCTGGATGCCCATCAACTTCGGGTCCTTCCGTCCGCTGAGGGTCGAGCTGCCGATGGGGCGGGTGATCAGCGCCACAAGACCGGCCGCCATGCGCATGTGGATGACGATCCCGATGACGGTCGTGGACACGATATTTCGGGCGCTGGCCCCCGCCATCCCCGATCGCGCCATCGCCGGTCACCACGCGGACCTGCTCAGCTCCCACACGTACGGCGTCGACCATCGAACTGGTCGGTTTTTCTTCGGCTTCGTTGGGCCGCTGGGCGGCGGCTGGGGCGCCAAGCGCCACGAGGACGGGGTGAGCGGAACGATCTGCATCAACGACGGCGACACCCACAACTCGCCCGTCGAGGCCAGCGAGGTCAAGTCGCCGCTGGTGATCGAAGAGCACTCGCTGATCCAGGACTCGGCTGGCGCGGGGCGCCAGCGCGGCGGGCTCGGGCTGCGGCGGGCCGTCCGCATGCTCACGCCGGCGAGCTTCACCACGCGCATCGAGCGCACCCAGTGCGCGCCCTGGGGCCTGGAGGGCGGGAAGGACGCCGCGCCGAACCGCGTGTACGTTCGCCGCGCCGGCGGGTCCATCGACGCGCCGCCCAACGGCAAGATCGACCTGATGCAGCTCGCAGCGGGCGACGTCTACGTGCTGGAGAGCGGCGGTGGCGGCGGCTTCGGCGATCCTCTCGACCGGCCGGTGGAGCTCGTGCTGGAGGACGTGCGGCTCGGCTACGTCTCGCGCGAGGCGGCGCAGCGCGACTACGGCGTTGTCGTCGACGAGCAGCTTGTCCTCGATGAGACGGCAACGGAGCTGGCGCGCGAGGCCATGAGGGCGGCGAAGATCAAATAGTCGATATCCAACCTGGCGCGGTTCCGCAATGCGTCATCAATCGGCTCGCGTCAAGATCAGCAAACAGGTTTGATCACGCGCGTTTGTCGCCCGTCACGCCCCGTTCGCCGGGTGGAGCGCCTCGTAGACGCGCTCGGCGGTGATGGGGCAGGCGGTGATCTGAACGCCGTAGGCGTCGTAGATCGCGTTGGCGATGGCGCCGCCCACGGCGGTGTTCGTCGTCTCGCCCGCCGCCTTCGCTCCGAAGGGGCCGGGCCCGATCTCCGTGGGCAGCAACACGGAGCGGAAGCGCGGCACGTCCATCTGGGTCGGCAGCTTGTATTCGCCGAGGCTCGCTGTGACGATGCGGCCGTCCTGGTGGACCAGCTCCTCGGTCAAAGCCTGGCCTAGCCCGAACACGAACCCGCCGTCGAGCTGTCCCTGGTGCGCCACGGGATTGATGATGGTCCCCACATCGACGACCGCCACCGCTTCGGTCGGCCGTACGCTCCCTGACTCCGGGTCGATCTCGACGTCCATCATGTAGGCGAAAAAGTTGTAGTCGCCGCCCTCGTCGGAGTGGTGCTCCGCCGGATCGAACGCGCCCACCGCTTCGACCGGCGGGCCGGCCGCGATCCGTCGCGCGACCTCCTCATACGAGGCGCGCTCGCCCGAGCCGTCGGTCGCCACAAACGCGTCGCGCTCCAGTCGGACGGCGCCGGCGGTCCAGCCCATCACCTCGGCCGCCAGCTCTTCGAGCCTGTCCTTCAGGATCCGCGCGCCCTCGATGGCGGCGCGTCCCACCATGTGCGTGGTGCGGCTTCCGCCCGAGCCCGGATCCCGCGGCGCCTCAGCCGTCGTGCCGTACCGCACGCGCACGCGACCGAGATCCACCGAGAGTGTGGCCGCCGCCGTCCGCTGAATCACGGTGTGCGATCCGCCGCCCTGGTCGGCGTTTCCCGTGATGATCTCCACCGCGCCATCCGGCGCCAGACGGAAGAGCAGCTCCGTTTTCCCCTCGCCGACGTGCCGGTACCGAAGGGCGACTCCCTGGCCGCGATTGGGGGTGCGCGCCCGCTCGTCCCAACGGGTCTCGCGGCGAAGGGTCTCCAAGACTTCGACGGCGCGCGGATTTCGGACCTTTTCCCCCGTCAGCGTCGTATCCCCGGGCTTCAGGCAATTGCGAAGGCGAAAGGCGACCGGGTCCAATCCGATCTCGCGCGCGAGATGGTCCACGTGGCATTCGCCGGCGTGCGCGCGATGGAAGTCTCCCGGCGCCCGCATGCTCCCGGAGGGCACAAGGTTCGTGTAGACGTTGTACCCCTCGTATCGCACGTTCGGGATGCTGTATGGGGCCATGCAGCCGATTCCAGAGCGTGCGGATGCCGTGGGGTTCGGTCGACCGGCGACGTATGCGCCCGCGTTCTGGATCGCGCGGCACTCGTGGGCGATGATCCGACCGTCGCGATTGAGCGCGGTCCGCAGGTAGTACCGAGCTTCGTGCTGCGGATTCGCGGAGGTCAGCTCGTCCGCGTAGCTCATGATGGCGCGAATGGGGCGGCCGGTGGCGCGCGCCAGGTAGGCGCACGGGAACTCCTCGATGGAGACGGCCTTTCCACCGAAGTCGCCGCCGATGAACCGGCTGTCCACGACAACGCGATCGGACGGCATCTCCAGCACGCTGGCCAGATTGTCGCGCAGGCTGAAGGGCGACTTGTTGGTCGATACCACCTGGAGACGGCCGTCTTCGTCGTACCACACGATGCACCCATGGGGCTCGATGTACCCCTGATGCTGCCTCGGCCCGTAGTAGGCGTCCTCCACAACGACGTGCGCGTTGGCGAACACCCGCTCGATCTCCTCCTCGCCCTTGCGTGCCGTGGCGTAGCTGGGAGCGTTGGGATGCCGAAGCGCCGGGAACTTGCCCGCCGGGTAATAGGACTCGGCGTTCGGGTGCAGGATGGGCGCATCGTCGCGAAGCGCGGCCTCGGCGTCGAACACGGCGGGAAGCTCCTCGAAGTCGACGACAATACGCCGAATCGCTTCGTCCGCGGCATCCGGCGTCTCCGCCGCCACGGCGACAACCCGCTCGCCCACGTATCGAACCCGGTCGAAGGCAAGAACCGGCCAGTCCGCCA
This sequence comes from Chloroflexota bacterium, assembly GCA_035652535.1. Taxonomy (NCBI): domain Bacteria; kingdom Bacillati; phylum Chloroflexota; species Chloroflexota bacterium. The sequence continues at coordinate 33,783 of DASRDP010000025.1, read as the reverse complement.
CGAGCCGGCCGTACCGGCGGCGCCCGATGTCGTCGGCCGTCAGCACGGCGTGCACGCCCGGCACCGCGCGCGCCGCGGTCGTGTCGATGGAGACGATGCGCGCGTGCGGGTAGGGGCTCATGAGGAATCGCGCCGACAGCATGCCGGGCAGATAGACGTCCCCCGTGTATCGCGCGCGGCCCGTCGACTTGAGCCCGGCGTCGACGCGCACCTCGGGAATCTCGAGCACCTCCGCGACTTCCCGCGTCAGTGTGGTCGCCGAAGCCCACTCCGCCATTCCTCTCTCCTCCTCAACGTGCGATGGTATGCGAACGCTGGACGCTCAAGCATGCTGAAAGGCCATTCGCGCTGAGCCCGTCGAAGCACGACGCCGGTCGACGCGGTCGCCATGCGCGGTTCATCCGCACCCTGCCACAGGAGCATCCTTAGGATACGGCGCGCAACGCGGGGCCCTCCACGCAAGTCGCCGATGGCGCGCGACTACCCCCTCGCGCGGGATCTGACTACCTCCCGGGGTCTCTCGCAGATTTCGACTGCAGTTGGACACTGAAGGAAGAAGCGCGCACGGGAGGTTGGCATGAGCGCGACATTTCCACACACACGCAGCGGCCCCAACTTCGATCGGTTGATCATCGGCGGTGTCCTCATCGCCCTGGGCGTGTTGATCCTGCTTCAGCAGTCCGGTTACGCGGCCGCCGGTCAGGTGATCGGTGGCTGGTGGCCCCTGGTCATCGTCCTGCTCGGGGCTTCGCACCTGCTGACCAACCGCGGAGCTGCGATCGGCCCCGTCATCGTGATGGTGATTGGCCTCGCGCTGCTGGCGGGCACGTTGGAGCTAGTGCCGGGCGGCACGCTCGCCCTGGTGTGGCCCCTCATCCTGATGGCCATCGGCGCGTCGATCCTCCTCCACCGATCGAGCGCCGACATCGCGACCACGACAGACCAGAACAATCTCGATCTCTCTGTCGGATTCTCCGGCATCACGCACATCAGCCGGTCGCAGCAGTTCCGGACGGCGCGCCTCAACGCCACGTGCGGCGGCATCGTCCTCGACCTACGACAGGCGAAGCTGGACCCAGCCGGCGCGACCGTCACCGCCAAAACGACGTGCGGAGGCATCGAAATCCGAGTGCCGGATGGCTGGCAGGTCGAGATGACGGGCACCCCAATCTTCGGCGGGTACGACATGAAAGATCTCGAGGCGGACGTGGTTGCCCCCGGCGCGCCTCGCCTCAAGATCGACGTCTCGGCGCTCTTTGGTGGCGTGACCGTCAAGCACTAGCCCTCTGCTCAGATCTGGAGCGGCGGCCGTTCCGCCGCTCCAGACGGGCCACCATATAATGGCCTCCTGACGCCCACCGCGTTCGGAACGGACTGCCGGAGTCCATCCCGGAGTCCGTGCCGTACGAAGAGGGCATCATCGCCTACCCGACGACAGGAATATGGCCACCACGAGCAGGAGACCTGCCTATGCGCCCGCTTTCACGCCACGCAGCTGGAGTCCTGGTCACATTGGTCGCGTTCTCGGTCGCGTGCGGCTCACCCGCGCCCGCGACCGGATCCGGCCAGGAGGCCCGCCGAGAGGCAGCGGCTCCCACCGCGCCGAAGCGCGTGCTTTCGTCCGTGACCGCGGATCTTCCGACTCTCCGCTCCCAGCTCAATCGCGCCGCCGGGGGGATCCTCGCCGGCGCTCCCGAAATCGAACAGCTCGTGCAATCCGGTCTCGCCATCGCGGACAACAACGCGGTCCTGCAGCCGCTCCTCGCCGAGGTGGTCCCCAGCGTCGAGAATGGCCTGTGGCGCGTGTTCCCGGACGGTCGCATGGAGACCACGTGGCGCATTCGCGACGGCGCCCTCTGGCAGGATGGCGCCCCCTTCACAGCCGACGACCTCGTGTTCACCTCGCGGGTGTTCCAGGACACCGACCTTCCCCTCCTCCATGTGGCTGCTTTTGACACCGTCGAGAAAGTCGAGGCGCGCGACGCGCGCACCTTCTCCATCACCTGGCAGAAGCCCTACATCAACGCCGATCGCGTGTTCGCCGCCACCGGCGACGTCCAGCCCCTGCCGCTGCCGGAGCACATCCTGGCCCAGCCGTACCAGGAGAACAAGGCGGGCCTCAGCGATCTCCCATACTGGTCGGATGAATTTGTCGGCACCGGGCCTTTTAAGCCGGGCGCCTGGGTCAGGGGCAGCTCCATCACGCTCGAGGCGTTCGACCGATTCACGCTTGGCAGGCCGAAGATCGACGCCATCGAGATCAAGTTCATCCCCGACCCTACCACGCTTATCGCCAACATCTTGAGCGGAGCGGTCGAACAGCCGATCGGCCGCGGGATCTCGTTCGAGCCGGGGCTCCAGCTCCGGGACCAATGGCGGGACGGCCACATCGAGTTCTCGCCTGGCTCCGACATCAAGGTCTGGCCACAGCTCCTCAACCCGACGCCGGCTGTGGTCGCGGACGTCCGGTTCCGTCGGGCGGTCTACCACGCCATCGACCGGCAGGAGCTGGCGGACACGCTGATGGCCGGACAGGTGGAAGTCGCCCACACGACTATCGGGTCGACCGACCCCGAATACCCATACGTGATCGATAGCGTTGTGAAGTATCCCTACGACCCGCGACAAACCGCTCAGCTCGTGGAGGCGCTCACCTACGCGCGGGGCGCCGACGGGATGTTTCGGGACGCGTCGGGCCAACCCCTGGTCGTCGAGCTTCGCTCGTCGCCGATGGATATCCTCAGGAAGACGAAGCTCGCCATCGCGGATTACTGGCAGTCAGCCGGGATTGGGGTCAACGTCGTCGACGACTCCCCGCAAGTGCGCGGCAATAATGAATACCGCGCCACGTTTCCAGCGTTCGACATGAGCCGCGCTGGCTCGGGCGCCGAGCAGCTGGAGACGTTCATCAGCTCACAGGCGCGCACACCCCAGAATCGCTACGTGGGCCAGAACGGACCGAACTACATGAATCCCGATTTCGACGCGCTGGTCGAGACGTACTTGACGACGATCCCCATCGCCGATCGCATGCGTGCTGTGGCCGCCGTGGTCCATCACATGACGGACCAGGTGATCGTGTTGGACCAGTTTTACGACGCGGCGCCGACGGCCGTCGCCAATCGGATGGTGAACGTCGCATCGAAGGTCGCGCGCCGCGGCACCAATACGTGGAACGCCTACGAGTGGGACGTGAAGTAGCGTCGCGCGCCTGCCAGTGGCGAGGGAAGGGCGGCCGTTTCGCCCATCTACTCGACCGCTGGCGGCGGAGCCTCCAGCGTCCAGCCCTTCTCGGCCAGGTCGAACCAGTTCCCCTCCGGGTCGCACGCCCGGTACTCGGCGTACCGGCGTCCATCCTGCGGGCGCCGCGTCGCCGGCGGCACCTCGGCCAAGGCCAGCTTTTCTTGAATCTCGTCGATACTCTCGACCTGGAACCCGAAATGGTTCAGTCCATTCGCATCGTCCTCCCCGCCCGCCGCGTGGGGCGGCAGCAGGGCAAGGTTGATGACGCCATCGGTGAGATAAACCACCCGGTTGTCGCTCGCCCGCCACACCTCCTGGAGGTCGAAGACGGACTTGTAGAACTCTGCCATCGTCGCGGGGCTCGCACATCGAATTGCCAGGTGCCGGATCGAGGGCATGTTCGGGCTCCTTTCTGCGCGCTGCGCGGGTTGGCGATTGGCTCCACCGCCGTTATAGCACGCCCGCGCACCTCGAGCGGCTACGGCGATGCGAGGCGGGCCCAGGTGTTCGTCTGGGGCCGATAGGCCCACAGGTCGTTCTCGAAGCCCCGCTCGTCCTCGCCACCGTAGACCAGCATCTGTGAGAACTCGTCGTCGAATTCGCGGTCCCAGACGGCAACGTGACCTGCGCGAGCCGACGGGCCGTTCGCCGCGTCGATGCGAAACCACCCGCCCGCCGACGGGCGGTACCCCCAGAGGTCGTCGAGGGGCTCTCCGTCGTCGCCGGTACCGCCGAAGACGATCATCTGCGCTCGGACGGGGTCCCAGACGGCGCTGTGCGATGCGCGTGGGCTCGGGCCACCAGGAGCGGTGAGGTCGATCCAGGCGTTCGTCGCCGGCCGATATGCCCAGAGATCCGACAACGCGGCGCCACTCATCAGGTCTGTGCCGCCAAAAATGAGCATCTGGGAGTCGTTGGAATCCCAGATAGCCGAATGGCGAGAGCGCGCCGGCGGTCCGCCGGCGGGGCGCAGCTCGACGGTCGCGTTCGGCCCTGGCTGATAAGCCCACAGATCGGTCCGTGGACCGCTCTCGGTGATTCCTCCGCCAAAGATGAGGGCCTCGCTATCCGCTGAGTCCCAAACCACCGTATAGGTGGGACGGAGCGGCATGCCGCCCGACGGGAAAAGATCGATCCAGCGTCCTTCCAGGGCATGGAACGACCAGACGTAGCCCAGGAGCTGGGTCTCGATCTGCCCGCCGACCACGAGCGCCTGCCCGTCCGAATCATCCCATGCGGCGGCGTGTCCCGATCGGGGGCGCGGCATCGACGGCAGCTCGCTCCAGCTATTGCTCGCGACCCGATACACGCGGGCGTCGTTTTTCACCCTCGTTCCGTCGTATCCGCCGAAGACCATCATGGCCCGGCTTCTCGGCTCCCAGATGGCGCTGTGCCATGCCCGACCGCTGGTCACCATTGCCGACAGGCGATACGGGACATCGCTCGTTTGGTATGTGGGGCTGTCCACGATGACGATGTACTCGCCGAGCTCCGGATCCGAAATGTCGAGCACGCGGTCCCCCAGGCCATCCGGCGCTGGACCGACAAGGTCTCTGCTTGGGGTGTATGCATAGAGTCGATATGGTCCCTCGCTCAGCTTGATGCGGAACGCTTGGGCGTCGTCCACATCCAGCCGCCAAATGTGCTGCACCGTCGCGTCCGTGATGGCGGCGGATACCTCCTGGCCCAGCTCCAGCGGGCATCCCTGGTCCGAAGTCACCTCACACTCGTCGGCGTCCCCCTGAGCGTTCAGCGATGGAGGACTCGCGGCCGGCAGGGCGGTCAAGAAGACAAGGACTGGGAGCACGATCCACCATCGCGGCCGATGGCACCGCGAGGCAATCCGCGATGGCGAACAATCAGGCTTCGGCACGTGCTTTACCTCCAGACCCGGCACACAACGACCTCCCATGCTTTAGATCGGCGGCGGGCGCAGCGTCGGGGTCGGGATCGCATCGTCCGAGGGAAACAGATCCGACGGTGGCGGTCGGAGCGTTGCCGTCGGAGGCGGAGCATCGCCTGCCGGCTCGTCGAATGTTGGCGCGCGAATGGTCGCGGTTGGAACGGCCGGCCGAGCCTGCGGTGGTTGAAGCGACGTCGCCGGCGCCCGACCCTGCGCCTCGCGGGGAAGTGATTGAAGCGCGGACTCCGCGTCGCCCTGCCCGGGAAGCAGCGCTTCCGCGCGACGAAGCTGACTCTCGGCTTCGTCGTCCTGCGCCAAATCCGCCAGCTCCTTCCCGTATTCGGTCAGGGCCGCGTACAGCTTCGCGTCCGCGGCGGCGTAACCCGGATGCGCCAGGCGAAAGCGATCGATGAGGTCGATGGCGGCGAGCCAGTCCTCGCCCCAGAGCCCGTCCAACTGGGCGAGTGCCCGATCCCAATCTGCGTCGGCCTCGACGTGAACGGTATCGTCGGGCGCAGCGCTGACCGCGGTCCTGGCGGGCAGTGCCTGAGCGGGTCGGTCGTCGCTCACTGGCTCCTGGACTCCACCACCATCCAGTCCACGCGACAGAAGCACGCCCGCGGCCGCGACGGCGACCACGGCTGCCCCGACGATTCGCACGAGCAGAAGTGGGGGCCGCGCGCGCTTGTCGTCCAACGTGGACGCGCCCGCTCTCCCGGTCCGTCCAGGTCCCGGTGCCGTCCCCGCTGGAGCCCCCGCGTCCTGGCGGGATGGGACGGGAACCGAGGGCGCCACGTACGGGTCCCAAACGCCGCGCCCGTCATCAGTTGGCAGCTGCAGGTCACGGGTCGGGAAGCTCGTCACGGTGTCCCCGGCCTCCCGACGGTGGCCCGGGGATGCGGCGCGCCCCGCGTCAGCGCCCGGGGGGTTCGATGCATCCACGGGCGCGCCGGCGCTCTTCGAGATCGGCACGTCTGGCGCTGGGCGCTCCTGGCTCGAAAAGGACTCGAAGGCCACGGGCGATGGCGGACTCGCGGGGGCCTGATTGTCGTCGGGGTCGGCCTCGGCCAGCTCCCGGCGCAATCGGTCGACGAGGAGATCGGTGTCCCGGAACCCAACGCGCTGTCGCTGAACGGCCTCGAGCCGAGCGAGCGCACCGCGGAGGTCTCCGCTCCAAACCAGCGCCATCGCGTTCTCATACTCCATCGCGAGGGCGGAGAGCCGCCGCGCCTCGACCGCGCGCGCCAGCTCATCCGCAAGCTGGCCGCAGGTGTCGAAGCGATCGCCGCGCTCCTTGCGCAGCGCTCGGAGCACCGCGAGGTCCATCGCCTCGGTAATCTCCGGCCGCACCCGAACAAGGCGCGGTGGCTCGACGGAGAGATGCTGCATCATGAGGGAATGCTGGTCGCCGACGAAGGGCGGCCGGCCGGCGAGCATTTGGTAGGCCATGACCGCGAGTGAATACTGATCGCCGGCCGCGTCGGCAGGCTCTCCCTTCCAACGTTCCGGCGCCATGTACAGCGCGGTCCCAGCCCGTACGCCCGGCTGGGTCACCGCTGAGATGCTGTCAAGGTGGGCGATCCCGAAGTCCGACAGGAGCGGGCGGTCCGCCTCGTCCAGCAGCACGTTGGAGGGCTTCACATCACGATGCAGGACGCCCCGAGCGTGCGCCGTGTCCAGCGCCGAGGCGAGCGCGCTCACGATCTGCGACGCCTCGTCGACGCTGAGGGGGTCGACGAGGCGGTCGCGCAGGGTGCGGCCACCCGGCACGTATTGCATCGCGAGGAACCAAACAGCCTCCGCCTCATCGAAATCGAAGTCCAGCACCGGGACGATGTGCGGGTGCAGGAAGCTTCCAGCAGCGCGGGCCTCGCGCTCGAACCGGCGGAGCACGTCCGGGTCTTCCCCCAGTCCGGGCCGCAGCACTTTCACGGCAACCTGCCGCCCGACGCGCGGCTGCGCGGCGAGATAGACCTCTCCAAAGCCGCCTCGTCCCAGGAGTCGCTCGATGACAAAGGTGCCGCGCTTGAGCACGGCTCCCTGACCCAGAACCGGCACAATGACTCCAGCTTGGTTCGGTGGGAGTTGCGACGGCCGCCGCCGTCCGGCGATGATTGTTACGCCCGAAGCGCCCCTTTGTAACACGCCGGCCCACAGCATCGGACATTGCGTGACGGTTTGCAAGGGAGCACAACGAATCACGGCGCAAGGCGGGCAAAAGGAGACGCGATGAAGTGCACCTGGATCTACACCGGTGAGGACGGCCGATCGCACTTTGAAGACCTGGACATCCCGCTGAACCCGGTCAACTACGGGACCAACTCGGCCCCCATCGCCGCTACGAACGTCGTGTTCCGCGAGACGCCAGTGGGCGGCGCGCTGGACTACCACCCCGCGCCACGGCGCCAGTTCGTCGTGAACCTCAGCGGGCTTGTGGAGATCGAGTGCGGCGACGGCAGCAAGCGCCGCATGGGCGCCGGAGATGTCCTCCTCGCCGACGATACGTCGGGCCAGGGCCACATCACGCGCGACCTGGAGGGGCCACGCCGTAGCATCTTCATCTTCCTATCCCCGGACCTGGACCCGGCGCAATGGCGCGTCCAGCGCTGATGGGCACCGGCTGGCGCACGGTCGCACTCGCGGCGATACTAGTGGGTCACTTCGCACGGCCATGACCATCGGGGGAGCCGACCCCCTCGGCGCGTTGTCTAGGAGGTAACTCATGAGGTGCGCACGGCGACGCGCGGTGGCGCGCAGTCCGCTCACATCGATCATCGGCGCGGCGCTCATCGTCGGCATCGCCGCGTGTGCGCCAGCTCGCTCAACATCGAGCCCGGGCGCGGTGTCTCCGCCATCCAGCGGAACGGCGCCCCACAAGTCAACCGTCACGGTCGCCATCGGGCAGGAGATCACCAACCTCGCTGGCAAGCTCGAGCCCCAGCGGACGTACGGCGGTGAATACGGGTTTTTGAGCAACAGCCCGCTCGTCCTGAAGGACGCCCAGGGAAACCGAAGCCCCCTATTGGCGTTCGCATTGCCTTCTCGGGACGACGGCACCTGGACGGTCAATCCCGACGGAACGATGACGACCACGTGGCACATTCGCGACAACGCGAAGTGGCACGATGGATTCCCCGTCACATCCCAGGATTTCGCGTTCGCAGGCCGCGTCTACGCTGATCCGCTCATTCCCATGCGGGAGCGCGAGCCGGAGCGCTTTGTGGACCGCGTCGAGCCGCTCGACGGGAAGACGTTCCAGATGTACTGGAAGGCGCCCTACCCATGGGCGGACGAGCTGATCACCCGTCAGTTCGAAGCGCTCCCAGACCATATCTTGAGCGCTCTCTATGACGCCGGCGATCACGACGCATTCCTGAACAGCTCGTTCTGGACCAGCCCGGCCTACGTGGGCGACGGGCCATTCCGGCTGACGGAATGGGACCCCGGCGCTCAGTTGATCTATCGCGCCTTCGACGACTACTTCATGGGGAAGCCGGCGATCGATGAGCTGGTGATGCGCATCATCCCAGACGCCAACACCCTCGTCTCGAATCTGCTGAGCGGCTCGATTGACGCAACGCTCGGGATTACGCTGGGCCAGCAGCAGGCGATCACCGTGCGCCAGCAGTGGCAGCAGTCCGGTGATGGCCAGGTCATCACGATGCCCGCGCGATTCCAGTTCGCGCAAATACAGTTCGACCCGACCCGAAATGGTCAGCCGGCGCTCTTCGATGTTCGCGTCCGACGAGGCCTGGTGCATGGGATCGATCGGGATACGCTCGCCCAGGTCATGACGGAGGGGATGTCCGGCGTCGCCGATGTGATGATGGCGCCGAGTGATCCGCTGTTTCCCCGCGTCGACGCGGCGATCGCCAAATACCCGTACGACCCGCAGCGGGCAGCGGCGCTCCTCCAGGAGGCGGGCTGGACCCGGCGCGGCGACAATCTGGTGAACGCGGGCGGCCAAGCGTTCGCGGTCGATCTGTGGACGACGGCCGGCGCCGACAACGAGCAGGAAGGCAGCATCATGGGCGCCAACTTGGCCCAGGTTGGCGTTCAGGTGGTGCAAACGACCGTGCCCCAGTCGCGCATCTCCGATACCGAGTACCGGGTGAGCTTCCCCGGCCTCAACGTGACGGCCGGCCCCATCGACATCCCGCAGACGATGAACGTCGCTCATTCGGATCAGTGCGCCGTCGCGGAGCGTCGATACGTCGGAACAAACCGGGGTTGCTGGAAGAACGCCGACTATGATCGGAACTACATTCTGGCATCGACCTCCCTCGATCCGGCCGAGCGCGCCGACGCTGTCGTGGACGCCCTCAAGGTCATGACGGAGGACGTCGGAATCTTCGGGCTTCTGTACAACCCCGAGTCTGTGGCCGTGCGCAAGGGACTCGTCGGTCCCGGGCGTCGCTGGCCACCCCAGGTGGGAACCACCTGGAACGTCCACCAGTGGCGATGGGAGTAGGAGGACGTATGAGCAAAGAGCACCTGGCCGGTGAGCGCGAGTCATCGCGGTCCTATTCGCGGGCGGTGAGAACAAAGGGTGGCACGACCGTCTACCTCGCCGGTGTTGGAGGCGCGAACGATGCGCAGGGAAACTCCCTCGCGGGCAACTTCGCCGCGCAGACGCACGCGGCCTTCACCCGTATTCGCGACACCCTCGCGCAAGTCGGTGGCACGCTGGACGACATCGTCACCATGACGGTCTTCATCACGGATAGTCGGTTCGGCGACGAGTTCGTCGAGCTGCGCAAAGCCTATTTCTCGAAAGGCTACCCGGCGAGCGCGCTCATCGGCGTCCACTCCCTCGCGCGCCCGGAGATGCTCGTTGAGATCCAGGCCGTCGCGGTGCTCGACGATTGACCGCCCCCCGTGAATCCGCGGCCCGCTTCACCGCGTACCATGGGCGCGCGCCAAACAACGAAGGCCGGTTTGGCGCTCGTGCTCCTGTTCAACCGGTACAGATGTTCCCGAGGTCAGGCCATGGCTCATCGATGGATCATGATTGCGCTTCTCGCCTCGATCGTGGTCGCGGCGTGCCAACCGATCACCGCCCCGAGCGCCTCGGCGCCCGCGACGGCGCAGTCCACAAGCGCACCGCGCCACCAGCTCGCGGTCGGTGACATCGCACCCGACTTTACCCTGCAGGACCAGAATCGCAACCGCGTCACGCTCAGCGACTTCCGAGGAAAGACGGTCCAGCTTGCCTTCTATGTCTGGGCCTTCAGCGGGGGCTGAACAGAGGAGCTGACGAATTACTCGGACCGTGAGTCCGAGTTCAACCAAGCCAATGCGCAGGTGCTGGGAATCATCCAGGAAAATCCGTACGTCGCCCGCGCCTTCGCCGACTCGATCGGAACGACGCTTCCTGTGCTCTCAGACTGGACGGCCGAAGTCGCCAGCGAATACGGCGTCTACGACGCGAGCCGCCACCTGGTCAAGCGGACGACCTTCACCATCGACGCGGACGGCGTCATTCGCTCGATCCTTCAGGACAAGGACTCGATCAACGTGGATCCCGGTCTCGACGCCTGCCGCATCCTGCAGCCGGTGCAGTCGACGACCGACGACTGAGCGAAGTCGTCGGCCGCGCGTTATCCCGGGCGCCAGCTCTGCAGGATGCCGCCGAGCGTGAGCCAGTAGTAGACGACGTAGCCGCCGGCGAGGAGGAGAAGCGCCCCGCTCGCCGGTTCGACGAATCGCACGAGGGATCGAGCGCGATTCACAATCCCGAAACGAACGAGGGCAATGCTGGCCGTCAGCGCCGTCACGACCGTCCCCATTCCCAGGGCATAGAGAACGAACTGGAACGTCGCCGAGGCCGCGCCGCCCGTCGCGAGCGCGCCGGCTACGACGCCAAGGAAGATGGGGAGCGCGCAGCTGAGGGATGCTGCAGCGTACGCAAGCCCGTACGCGAAATAGCCGCGGGGACCCGGCTCCGTCGACCGCGAGCCCAGGCGATCGGCGATGCGGTCGCCCAGGTTCGTATACAGCCCGATCCCCGCCACCATTCGTCCGCCCGCGCCGATCAGCCCGACTCCCACGACGAGCCCGATCCACGGAAGGAACGCGGTCAGCATCGACGAGGCAGCGCCGAGGGCAAGCCCCGCGCCGCCAAATACCAGGACGAACCCGGCCGTCATCACCCCGCTCACCAGGAACGCCTGCCCAAGACGTGGGAAGAAGCCACGCGATGCGCCAGCCTCCCCCGCTGCTCCGACAAACAGCGCGAGGTAGGCAGGAAGGAGCGCGAAGCCGCACGGGTTCACCGCCGCGACCATGCCCGCGCCAAAGGCGTAGCCGAAAGGCAGAACGTTTGCCAGGCGGCCGAGCGCAGAACCCGAGATCGACGAAACGGACTCGACTCCGCCATTGATCTGGCCGAGGTGGGGCCCCGTCACGATCGCGGCCAACCCCGCGCCCAGCAGCACGGCTGCCGAAACCGCGAGGCCCATGCGCTCCTGTGGGACGCGGGCTGAGATCATGTGGCGCCCAGCAGTTCTTGAACGGCCGCGCGGAGCTGCGGCTCGCGGACCGCGCCATTCACGGTGTCTACGATGTCGCCCTTTGCGCTAATGTACACCGTCGTCGGCATGGCGCGAACCCCGTACGGCTGGAGCGGCGACGGGTCAACGGCGTATCCCGCAGGGTAGCGGATTCCGAGATCTTTCAAAAGCTTCTGAGCGTCATCGTGGGTCCCCAATCCGGTGAACGGGCCGACGTCGATGCCGACGAAGGTCACTTTGCCCGCAAAGTCGTCGGCGACCTTCTGAAACTCTGGCATCTCGGCCCGGCACGGCGGGCATTTCCCGCCCCAGAAGTTGAGAACAATTGGCTTCCCCCGACCCAGCACGTTCGAGAATTTCACCTCCTGGCCGCCAAACACGTCCTGCCCCTGATACGCGACCACGGTGAAATCCTTGCCGGAGCTCGTGGGGGTCTGCGGCGCACCAATGGGAAGAAACGAGCACGCGCACGCCGCGAGAACCAGACTGGCAATGAGCAGCCCCAGAGCGGTGCGGTTGATTACTCGACGACGTGCGATGGTCTTGGCCGCTCGGGTGGGATCGACAATCAGAAGCTGACCTCCTATGTTGGAATACGGCGCGGCGCGACGGATGGTTCTGTTTCCACCGCGTGCTGCACTGCCCCTCGAAATGGTTATGAGCCACGGGGAGCACTCGTGGCAACCTATTGGGTCGCTGCCGGCGCGCCCCACACGTCTCGAGCGACCGCCAGAACGACCTCGAGCTTCCGCCATTGGTCGTCTTCACTGAGCGGGTTGCCCACGATGTCGGACGCGAAGCCGCACTGCGGGCTGAGGGCAAGCTGATCGACGGAAACGAACCGGCTCGCCTCCTCGATTCGTCGCTTCAGCTCGTCCTCGGCTTCAACCTCTGGGGATTTCGTGCTGACGAGGCCGAGCACCACCATCTTGTCGCGCGGCACGAACCGCAGGGGCTCGAAGCTCCCCGCTCGCTCGGTGTCGTACTCGAGGAGGAAGCGCTGGTGATGGAGCGTGGAAAATAATCGCTCCGCGATCGCATCGTAGTGCCCCTCGCGGTGCCACATACCTGCCTGATTTCCGCGGCAGAGATGGATTCCGAACAGGAGGCCGGGGAACGAATCGACGATGGCATTGTCGGCGGCCATCGACCGCGCCATGGCGGCGTCAGGATCCTCGCCGCGCACGCGCATCTGCGCCAGCGACGGCGGATCCACGTACGCGGTGTAGCCCGGCGCGTCGATCTGGACGTAGGGGCAGCCGGCGTCCTGAAGTTGTTGAATCATCGCCCGTTCCACTCGGACGACGTCGTCGACGAACCTCTGGACGTCCGAGTAGACGGCGCGCGAACCCTCGGCGTCGAAACGCTGGCTGATCCTATCCGGACCAATGAGGGTAACTTTGACCGGCGCGTGGGCAATCGCATGAGTGAAGCGGAACTCTTCGAGCGGCAGATTTCGAGCCAGGGCGATCCGCTCCACAACCGGCCGACGGTGCACCACGGCAGGCCCTTCGCCCACGTACCCCGGGTCCCAGCGCTGTCCCGGGCGGCCGCCCTCGACCCGCTGCTCGTGAAACTGCGCGGTGCTGGGCGTCGCGGCGAAGCCGCTGACCGAGACGGAGAAGCTGTCCTGAAAGTTCAGTCGCCGCAGCTCACCGTCGGTGACGATCGGGAAACCGATCGCTTCCTGCCGCGCGACGACCGCTCGGACGGCCTCGTCCTGCGCGGCGCGCAGCTCCTCGTCTGTTGCCTCTCCCCGACCGTGGCGCGCATAGACGTCCTTCAGCCACGACGGACGCAGGAGGCTCCCAACCTGATCGACACGCGCGCGGGCCAAATCGCGGCTGGCGTCCACCATCCTCCACCCCGCAAATTCACTCCCCGGCAGTATAGAGAACTGCTCGGCACGCGCTCCGTATACTTGGGCCGGGCGGCTCATATCGCCATCGACGGAATCGTCCACAGGGGGCAGCATCGTTGGCCAGCGTACAGATGCGCGGCGTTACGAAGCGATTCGGCGTCGTAACCGCCGTCGACGACGTCTCCCTCGACGTCGAGGACGGCGAGTTCATGGTCCTCCTCGGGCCGTCGGGCTGCGGGAAGAGCACGATCTTGCGCCTGATCTCCGGCCTCGAGGAGCCCAGCGCAGGCGAGATCGTGATCGGCAACCGCCCCGTCAACGCCCTCCCGCCGCGCGACCGCGACGTCGCGATGGTCTTTCAGAATTACGCCCTCTACCCGCATATGAGCGTATACGACAACATGGCGTTCGGCCTCCGGATGCGGAAGACGCCTCGGGCCGAGATCGATCGTCGGGTGCGCGCAGCGGCGGCGATGCTGGACCTGGAGCGCTTGCTCCAGCGCAAGCCTCGGCAGCTCTCCGGCGGCGAGCGCCAGCGTGTGGCGCTCGCCCGAGCCATCGTCCGCGAGCCGCAGGTCTTCCTCATGGACGAGCCGCTCTCGAACCTGGATGCACAGCTACGCCTGCAAACACGGTCGGAGATCGTGAAGCTTCAGCGGCGCCTTGAGGCAACGGTGATTTACGTCACGCACGATCAAACAGAGGCGATGACGATGGCGGACCGGGTCGCGGTCATTCGCTCCGGCTCGATCCAGCAGGTGGACCAGCCGCAACGGATCTACGATTCCCCGTCCAACTTGTTCGTCGGCGGTTTCATCGGAAGCCCCGGCATGAACTTCTTCCCGGGGCGCGTACACGCACACGCCGGCGCTCTTCGCGCTGAGACGGACACCTTCTCAGTCCCACTCGCTCCCGGAATCGCCCGGAGCGAGGGAGACGCGGTCATCGTCGGCGTCCGCCCCGAAGCGGTCCAAGTCACGCCAAGCCAATCGTCCGGTGGTGGGAACGTTGGCCGTGCAACCGTCGACGTCGTCGAGCCGCTCGGCAGCGAGCAGCTCGTCCATCTATGCGCCGGGGATACGCGCTTCGTCGCGCGCGTCGATCCGAGGATGCGCGTCACCGTGGGTGATCACATGGCGATATCCGTCGAACCGAACCGCGCCATCTTCTTCGACCCGGAGTCTGGCGGTCGGTTGGAGTCAGGCGCGGGTAGCGGAGCGGGCGTGACCGTTCATGTGTAACGCGCGAGACGAGCGATCGCACACACGATGGCCCGGCGCTCGGCCGTGAAGCTGGCACTTCAGAGCGACGGAGCGGCGCAAGGCAGAGGGGCTTTCCAAGCGTACCTGTACGTCCTGCCGGCCTTTGTCATCCTCCTCGCCTTTCATTTCTTGCCGATCTTCTACGCCTTCTACATCAGCCTGTTCAATTGGCGTATCCAGCAAGGAGGGTTCACCGGCCTCGCGAACTACGCCAATGCGCTGACAAATCCAGAGTTTTGGGACTCGCTGAAAGTCACCGTCTACTACGCGCTGGGCGTCATCGTCGCCAACCTTGTGCTATCGACTGCGATCGGTTACGCCCTATCGCAACGCATCCGAGGCCGCGTGCTCTATCGGCTCGTGTACTTCCTTCCGTACGTCACGCCGGTCGTCGCAGCGGCGCTCGTCTGGCGATGGATCTTCCACGCCCAATACGGGATCTTGAACTTCGGGCTGGGTCTCATCGGTGTTCCCGCTCAACAGTGGCTTCTGGAGCCCCGGGGCGTCGTCGAGCTGCTTCTGCAACCCTTTGGGGTCGCGCCGCCGGCGTGGCTTGCGGGGCCGAGCCTGGCGCTCGTCTGCATCATCGTTTTCACCGTGTGGCACACCATCGGGTTTAGCATCGTCGTGGTGCTTGCAGGCCTCGCCAACATACCTGGCGAGGTCTATGACGCCGCCCGCATCGACGGCGCGGGGTCATGGGGCATCCTGCGCCACGTCACGCTTCCACTTCTCTCGCCGACCTTGTTCTTTCTCATGGTCGTTTCGACAATCGGCGCATTCCAAAGCTTCAGCAGCATTTACGTGATGACCGATCCAACCCACGGCGGTCCGCTCGGAACCACGCGGAACGCGACCATGTACATCTTCCAGAACTTCTTCGAATTCACGCGGCTCGGATACGCGTCCGCGGTCGCCTTCTTGTTGTTCTTCATCGTGCTCGGTCTCACCATCGTCCAGGTTCGGGTCCTGGGGCCCCGTGTCCACTATCAGTAAGAGGGGCACGATGCAGACCACCCTTCCCCGTGTCACGCGACGGGCCCCCAGCGGGCCAGCGGCCGTCTCTCTGTCGGTCAGCCGGTCGGGCGAGGAGCGACGCAGGCCACGCCGAGTCGTGGGCTCGTGGCTCCTGCACCTGCCCCTCATCCTGGGCGGCGCCCTCATGCTCTTCCCCTTCTACTGGATGCTGACGACGGCGCTGAAAGGTCTCGAGGAGGCAAGCGCCTTTCCGCCGACCCTTTGGCCCACTGTGTGGATGTGGGACAACTTTGGGCGCGCATGGCAGGCAGCGCCCTTTGGCCGCTACCTGCTGAACACCGTGGTCGTCGCAACCGGACAGACAGCAAGCGTGCTCGTCACCGGCTCGCTCGCCGCGTATGCCTTCGCCCGCATTCCGTTTCCGGGGAAGAATCTCCTCTTCATCTGCTTTCTCGGCACGATGATGATTCCGGTCGAAGTGCTCCTGGTGCCCGACTTCATCATTCTCAAGAACCTGGGCTGGTACGACACGTACCTGGCGCTCATCGTTCCATGGATGACGAGCGTGTTCGCCATCTTCTTGCTTCGCCAGTTCTTCCTGTCGATCCCCGACGAGCTGTGGGATGCCGCTCAGATCGACGGCTGTGGTCGCTTCGGCTTCCTCTGGCGCGTGGCGGTCCCCATGGCGCGACCCGGCCTGATCACCGTGGGCTTGCTCACCTTTCATGGAGCGTGGAACGCGCTACTCTGGCCCCTGATCGTCACCGGGAGCCCGAACATGCGGCTCCTGCAGGTGGGGCTCGCCGCGTTCCAATCGGACGCACGTGTCCAGTACCACCTCTGGATGGCGGCGGCGACGCTGACGATGGCCCCGATGCTGGCCATCTTTCTTTTCGCCCAGCGATACTTCATCGACGCGGCTTCGCGTTCGGGGCTCAAAGGCTGACCATGAGGCCGATTCGGTTCGTCGAGATGTCATTCGTGCTGGGCCTCGCCTTGCTGACGGCGTGCGGCGGCGGAGGCGGAGCGCCCGGCCAGCTTCCGACTGCGGGAAACGTCGACGCCGTGCGCATTACGCAGCCTGTCGAGCTGCTGTTCTGGCATCGACAGGTTGGAGACTCGGAAGTCCTTCAGCAGCAGATCATCGACGAGTTCATGGCGGAGAATCCAAACATTCGAATCCGGGCGGAAAGCGTCGGAGATTATGACAAGCTGTACCAGAAGACGCTCTCGGCCATCCAGGCGAACGCCGCGCCGGACCTCGTGGCCGCTTACGAGAGCCAGGCAGCCGAGTACTACGAGGCCGGCGCGCTCATCCCCTTCGACGACTACATTCATAGCGCAGCCTACGGCCTCAGCAACCAGGAGCTCCAGGACTACACGTCCTCATTCATGGAGGCGATCAAGTTCCCGCAGTACGGTGGGAAGGCACTGACGTTTCCGTACACAAAGAGCGACCTGGTGCTGTTCACCAACATGGACGTGCTCCGATCGCTGGGCTTCGATCATCCGGCCGCGACGTGGGACGAATTCATCGACCATTGTCGGAAGGCGGTCGCGGCGAGCCGCCAATGCTACGCCATGTCCATCGACGCCTCAACCTTCGACGCGATCGTCTACAGCTACGGCGGAGAGCTCGTCAGCGCGGACGGGAAAAAGACACGACTCGATGAGCCGGCGACGACAAAGACGCTGCAGCTCTACGAAACCCTTGCACGGGAAAAGCTCGCGTACCAGGTCCAGGGTACTGACGACCAGAACGATCTCCTCTCCGGCAAAGCGCTGTACATGATTCGCTCCAGCACCAACATTCCCCGGCTTAGCGCGGGCTTCGCCGACAACCACAAGTGGGAAGTCAGCATCATTCCGCAGGGCACCACCGACAAAAAGGCGACCGTGCTGTTCGGCGCAAACGTCAGCATCCTGAAGTCAACGCCGCAGAAGCAGCTCGCCGCGTGGCTATTCGTGAAGTACTTCACGAAACCTGAGGTCACCGCCCGATGGGGGCTGGACCCGTCGAACGGCTACTTCCCGGTGCGGCAGTCGGCGGTCGAGACACCGGACGCCTCTCGATATCTGAACGAGAACCCCCACTTCAAAGCGGCTCTCGACGTCGCAAAGTGGGCAAGGGTCGAGCCCAGCGTGCGCGGATGGCAAGAGGTCCGCCAGATCATCCAGGATGGGATCACCGGCATCATGACCGGCCAGCTCACCGCGGCGCAGGCGCAGCAGCAGATCGTGGAGAAGGCGAACCGCGCGCTCGCGCGTCCCTAACGGAACCTCCCCTCAGGACGCAGCCACCGCCCCGCGTCGCCCCTGGTCTCGGCCAGTTAGCCGCGCTTGTCCCAGCTCATGAGGTCCCAGTACAGTCCGGCGCCACCGCCTGGTGGGGACCCACTCCAGCCCTCACGCACCACGAGCGCCGTCACCTGGAAGTACAGGGGCAGCTCGGCGAGATCCGTGAATGCTTCTCGCACGAGGCTTGCGTGGATTTCCGCCTGCTCCTGGGCCCCGATGGTGGCGTGGAGCCGATCGAGCAGCTCGTCGAATCGCGGATTGCTGTACCCGGCGACGTTTCGCCCGCGGTAGCCGTTGGCTTCGCTGGACACGTCGGCGCTGCGCAGTCGGGCGACCGTGAAGTCCGCGATCGTCTGGTCCAACATCTGTC
Organism: Chloroflexota bacterium; assembly: GCA_035652535.1. Classification (NCBI taxonomy): domain Bacteria; kingdom Bacillati; phylum Chloroflexota; species Chloroflexota bacterium. The sequence continues at coordinate 15,356 of DASRDP010000025.1, read as the reverse complement.
CGCCCGTGATGTGCGCCTGCAGGTCTCGGTCGTTTTGCAGGTACTGACGGATGTTGACGTTGATCCCAATCGCCTTCCAGTAATCGGCGACGATGGTCTGTTCCTTGACGAGCTGAAACCGGTTCCAGAGATCGAAGTCGAACCGCTCCCCCGTTGTCTGGTGGACGAGGGTCGCATCCGGCCCCTTTCCCCAGCCCGCCCGAGCCAGCAGTTGTTGCGCGCGACCGACATCGTAGTCGTAATGCGGAGCAACGTTCCGCACCACGTCCGCGAGACTGCTCGTCGGGGTGATCCAGCTGTCCGCGACCGGGGTGAGGCCATGCGTGATGGTTTCGACGAGCGCGGGCCGGTCAATGCTGCGCAGCATCGCTTCGCGCACGTCGCGCTCGGTCGCCCCGAGCTGCGGCCGCGCGACGTCCCTTCGGAACTGGGGCTCCACGGAGATCAGTCGTTCCGTTGGAACGAAGCTGACGGTATTTCTGGTCCCTGCCCAGCGATCCTTGAGCTCTAGCGCTGCGTCCACGTCGAGCGCGTCCTTGAAGTACACGACGTCGAGGCTTCCGGCCAGGAGATTGGCCAGAACCGTGTTCTTGTCCTTGATGAAGGTGAGGACGACGGTGTCGAGCGGCGGGCGGCCCAGATAGTACAGGTCGTTGCGCTCGAACGTAATGTGGGAACCTCCCACCCACTCCTTGATGCGGTACGGGCCCGTACCCACGAAGTCCTGTCGGAAGTAGGGGTTCGAGTCCAGACCTTCCCTGTCGTTGAGATAGGCGGCCTCCAGGAGGTGTCGAGGCATCGGGTCCAGGCCCGGCGCGAGATTCGCCTGGAAGTACGGCTGCGACCAGTGGACCGCGAAGGTCAGCGGGTCGATGACCTCCGCCGACGTCATGAGATCCAGCGCCACTCCGTAAAACGAAGGGAGAGACGGATCTTTGTAGGCGGTGTACGTGAAGAGGAGATCGTCGGCAGTGAAAGGGAAGCCGTCCTGCCACTTGACGTTGGGGCGGATTGACCAAATCGTATCCATCGTCCCATCGGGGTTGACCCGCCAGGTGCCCGTCTCGACCGATATCGTCTCCGCGGCGAGACGCGGGATGACCTCGCCGCGCGGGTCGATCGCCGTCAGAAACTCATTCGCGATGCCCTCGTGGCTGCCCGTCCCTCCGCGCACGCCGGGAAAATTCCCGATGACCGACGGCTCGCTGCCGACGATGTTGAGGACCTTGGGCGCCGTTGGGTTGGCTGGCTGAGATGAGGTCTGCGCACGTGGTGAATCGACCGCGCACGCCAGAAGCGCGTACGTCGTCACCGCCAAGAGCATGCTCCGAACGTAATGACCCATGGGTAAGCTCCTGATTGGTCGGGGCTTCCCAGCCGAAACGGCAAGCCAACGCCCGCGACGCGCATAGCCTGCGCGCGGCCCCCGCGGAGCGCAACACACGCGCGGGGGGCGGTCGCGCTGCCTGCGCGCGCGGAATCCGCCCCCCGCCATTGCCAGCCACGCGACTCGTTACTGAGACTGGCCTGGAATCGCGCACAGAATAGGCGCCACGCCGGCCAGGCTCGCCCCCTGCAGGTCGGCAAGACCGTAGCACGTCAGCGAACCCCCTGTCGCGTCTTGCGTGGACGTGGCCGATCCCGGAAGGACCTGAAGTCGGCTGGTTCCCAAGGGCACGACGAGGATATTGGACGCGCCCGCGACGGACTTCCATGACAGAGACGCCGTCGGTGATTGATTCAGCTGAATGGTGAATTGGTCTGGAGGCGTTCCGAACCCTGTGCCTGGCAGCTCACACAGCTCATCCGACTTCGCCGCCGTGGCTCCCAGCGCGTCGATCGACGCGAGCTGATAGCAGGCCCACGGTGTCCCGACCGGAATGCCGTCGACGAAGGCTGAAGTACTCCCCCCAGATATCTGGAGCGTCGTGACGCCAGACGGAGTGAGCCGCGACAGCTCGTAGCGAGGCTGGACGGTGGCCGGGGACCAGGTCAGGAGCGCCTCGCCCGAGCTGGTGGGCCCCTTCGCGGTGAGCGAGAAGGCCTCCCCGCCCATGGGGGCGTATATCCGTACTTCTGCGGGCTGGCCCAGGTCTGCGCGGTGCGGAAGCACCACGAAGTTGTTAGAGGAATCAACCGCCACCGAGGCGGCGCGGTTTGTTCCAGTGGGAATATTGGCGACAAACGTGCCCGTCAGCGCATCGATGATTCCGAGCACGGGTGTATTCGGTCCGCCAACAAGGCCCGTCGACGTCCACCCTGTCGCGCCAAGGTAGTAGCGGTGGTCACCCGGGTTGTACCAGACTTCGTCGGGCGCGCCGGTCTGGGTGATGGTCCGCAACACCGTACCCGTGGTAAGGCTGATAATCTGTGAGTTGATCTGAGTCCCGGGCGCCGAATGGTTGCAGCCAAGGAGCGCCGTCTCGGAGGGGCCGATCGCGAGCCCATTCGGACCGCAGTTTTGCAGCCCATAGGTTGCTTCGATCTGCATCGTCAGCGGGTCGATTCGGTCGAGCTCGCCGCCCGGATTTGCGACCGTCGCTGGGATTGCCTGGAAGAACTTGTGGAGCCCCGTGTCGTATTGGGGCTGCTCGACCCCATTTGTGGCCTGCGGCAGCGGAATGTGACCCAGGACGGCGAACGTTTGCGCATTCACGAAGGTGAGGAACGGGGGGTTATCGGCATCGTTCGCCACGAGAATGATGCGGTGCTCGGGATCGTACGCCAGCTCGTCCGCTCGCTTGACGCCGCCGGTCGGGATGGAGTGGGTGATCGCTTGGGTTCCGAGATCCACAACCTTCAGCGTGCTATCGCCATCGCCGGCCCACACTTCGTTGAGATCTGGCGCCGCGACGACGCCATTCGGGCCGCCGGTATTGTTCGGCAATGGCCCTGCGAAGCCCTTGATCGTGCCCAGGTACCGCGCGTTGTTCGTGTCGATGATCGTAATCCCCTTGTTGTCCCGATCAGCGATGAAGGCGCGGTGCGACGGAGAGTCCACCCAGGTGATGTCGAAGCTCCAGTTGTTCGACAAGCCCGGCACCGAGACGAGCCTGACGATCCCGTCGGGCGCCGCTGCTGCCGGAAAGATGTTGACGAGAGACACCGTCGCGACGAGGAACACCCCGAGAAGCGCCCTTCGCGCAAATTGCATGACTGCTCCTTTCACGGATCTGCTGCGACCTGTTCTTCTGCCGACCCAGGATGCCGTCTGCGGCTCCTCTTCTGTCGACCTCGTGACTTGCTCCCGTGGACCCAATTGGAGCGTGCCCATCGAGGCCCTGAACCGTCGTGCAGGCCTCTTCGTTGAATAGCCCGGCCGGTTGCGGGGTGACGAGCACGCCGCGGCGTGCTCGTCACCCCGCCCGTTCGTTAGTGTCTCGAGCTGCGCGAGTCCGTTGCGACGGTCGCGGCGCCGCCGATTGCGCACACGCCGTCGCTCATGCTCGTCGTCGAACCCCGACCGATGACGACGTAACAGTCCGCGCCGGACAGGGCGTCCGTCGCCGTGAGCTGTCCGGGCGTCAATACCTGAACGCGCCCGGATCGAAGCTCGGCGAAGAGGTAGCTCGTGACCCCCGGCGCCGCTCCCCATGATACCGTCGCGACCGACCCCTGGTGCAGCACGATACTGATTGGCATTGGGGCCGTCAGGGGGCTCGGCGACGCGATATTCGTCACCACGCACTCGATATCCGATTGCGCGATGACCGCGCTCGTGGCGCCCAGCGCTTGAAGCTGATAGCACGCCAGGTTCGTCCCCGCGGGCAGCGTGTCGGTGGCCGAGGTAGACAGTACCGCGGGGCTGGCGACGAGGGATGTACCAGAGGCCGTGAAGCGGTTGATCCGCAAGCTCGAGTCACCGAGCCCGCCGGTCCAGCTCAGCGAGACGGAGCCTGCGCCGCTGCTGGTAACCGTGAAGTCTTTGCCGGCCGGAGCCGATGGCTCGTAGCCGAAGAGGCAGATGCTGAGGCACTCCCCGCCGAGGGCCGGCGCGGTCGCGACATAGACGACTCCGTTCGCATCGGCGGCAGCCTGCGTCTCGGAGCCCGGGTCGATGTCGAAGGTATTGAGCAATTGATGGGTGCTCGCGTCGATCACCGCCATCACGGCCACCGATGCGCCGTTACGCGTGATATGTCCGGGCGCATAGTAGCGGTTGTTCTTCGCGTCATAGGTCGGCTGGTCGGTATCGCTGATGGCGCTCGGATCGAAGTGGGCAACGATCGAGAGTGTCGCCAGATTGACGATCACCCCGCCCGCCGTGCAGCCCAGGTAGAACTCCGACCCCGGCCCCTGCGCATAACCGTGCCCGCTGCAGCCGGGAACGCTGAGGGTTTGCACGATCGACCGCGTTGTTGCGTCGACCACGAGGATCTGGTTCGGCGCCGAGACGTAGTACTTCCCGTTGAAGAACCGCGGCTCCTCAGGACTCACCGTCTGGAACTGGCCCAGGAGCGTGCTTCCTGCTGGATCAACATGGATGAACGAGAGCTGCGGAGGCGTTCCCTTGCTTCCAACCACAAGAATGTGGGTCGCGGGATCATACCCTGCCAGATCCGCGATGCTGGCGCCGCCCACCGTCACATCGCTCTCGGCCAGAGTCTGGAGATTGATGATGGCGACGTTCTTGTTGGATAAGGGGACCATGAGCACGCCGAGATTGTCGTCGGTGATGGCGTCGTGGGGCGAGTCGGGCACGGTGATCCGTCCCACCATCTGCTGACCGACGCTGTTGAATACGTCGACGGACTTGTTCGCGCCGTCGGTCAGGTAGATGAGTCGGGTCACCGGGTCGTACCGAATGAAGTCGGTGCTCAATCCGGTCCCGCGGGGATTGGCCAGGTTGAGCGGAAGACCGGGCATGTTGATCTTGACGGACGGTTTCAGCACCGTAGGCCCTGCCGCCGAGGCGCTCCGGGCCTGCGGGAGTATCAACGCCAAACCAAAGATCGCCGCCAGTAGGGACCGGAAGACACTACGCATGGTACTCCTCCTCCTCCATCCTGTCTCGTGCGATCACGAGGGGCACGCCTCCCTGAGCGCGGAGCAAGGGAGACAGGTGCATGCCGCACGGATCTAACCTACTCCGCGGCGTTCGTCACGTCAAAACATGTGGAGAGAAAAATCCACGCGGGGACAAATATTGACAGGTATCTACCGTACCAACGCCCGCTACCCGGCGCGGCACATGTGGAATGTCGGGCGCTCAGTGCTCGACGAACACGTCGACGGTTTCGCGCGCGAACATCTCTTCCACCGAGACTTTGCGCGCGCTCAGCCCCTGCTCGTAGGAGTACTGCGTTGCCGCTTCGAGCGTCGTCCGGTTCGGCTCTAGCCCGTAGGGATACGGGTCCGCCCCGAAGATTGCGCGCGTCCGGTCCTGTTCGACGCTGAGCCATGGGAGAGAATAGATGCCGGAGACGTCGCGCATGCGGGCATACGCGTGTGCCTTGGATGCCTCAAACGCGTCGAGGAGCGCCTTGGCGACCCATCGGTTGCGCTCGTAGATCTCTCGCTTCATGGCGACGACGTGCATGATGGGGAAGATTCCGGTGCGCCGATAGTAGTCCGCCTCGACGTCGCGTACCTCCGAAAAGAGCCGACGCACGCCCGGAGAGTCGCTTCCCGCCGCCCGAGGCGCGCGCGTCCCCATCGTCCCGTCCAGCTGGCCGCGCGCGAGCATCTCCTCCCAATTGGCAGATTGGGCGTCGCTGATCCGGATCTTCGGTGAGAGGTTGAGCTCCACCCGCTCTACGCGGGTTCGGTACCAGTCGATCTCCTCGGGCAGAACGCCGTAGTCGTGCTGGAGCATGCCGCGAATGTAGAGCATGGCGGTCATGTGGTACTCGGGAATCGCGATTCGCTTTTCCCGCAGGTCAGTTGGTGTGATGATTCCCGCGTCGTCTCGCACCCAGATAAATGCATGACGAAAGAGGCGCAGCGGGAAGACGGGAATGGCCACGAACCGGTCGTCGCCCCGCGAAAGCCCGATGATGTACGCCGACATGGTCAGCTCCGACACATCGAACTCGTCGTGGCGCACCTGCCTCCAGAAGATCTCGCCTGGCGGCTCGATTCGCAGGTAGTTCAGGTCGACGCCTTCGATGGCGACGGTCCCGTCCATGAGGGCCTGGGTGCGATCGTAACCGCCGCAGGCGAGCGTCAGCGCCAGCTTGCCCATCGCTCCCCTCCGCCCACGGAACGCGCGGCTGGAAATCCCGCGCAAAGCACCCTGGGCGCCCCTCAGCGCACCGGAGCGCTGTAGGGCTCGTGCCCGCGCCGGCGGGCGGCCTCACTCCACTCCACCATCTGCGCCGTGTGGTTCGTGTCGATCATGTGGAGGTTGGGATCCCTCACGATGCCGATGGGATCCTCGCCCCGCTGGACTTTCTCGATCTCCCGACGGAGCATCTGTCGCAGCATCACGATTCCGCGGTCCGAGGTCGCCAGTCGCTCCACGGAGCGGTCCGCGATTGGGCCCTGCGACTCCCAGGCCATGTGGTCCTGCGGCTGAACGTCGTCCATCGTGTACCGCGTCCATGGATAGCGCGCGGCCGCCGGCTCCTTGTACGGGCCGAGGTACTCCACCGGCAGCTCGTCCCCGTCCTCTACGATGCTGCCGTCCTCGCTTGGCTCGAAATTCACGAAGACGACCCACGTGTGGGTATCGTCGATGGGAACCCGGATCTGGGTATCGTTTCCGTGTCGCAAGATGTTCGGAAAGATCAGGGGATGCTCGTCCAGGTGCCCGTTGCGGGAGACTCGTTTCTTCATGATGCCGATGGGCAGCTCGGTGAAGTCGAAATACTCGACCTCGTCGGTCTTTCCCCGGGTCGTGTTCGCGATGGTGAGCCCGCGGCGGCGAGCGGTCACGTCGGCGTGCAGGATTCGCGAGTGGCTCGGGTCGACGGAGTTCTCCATCGGCTGGAGCCAGTTGCAGTCGAGCTGAGGCTGGACGTAGAGGCGATGGGTGCCATCCTTTCGGACCCAGATGTCGTACGGGGGGATGAGCGGCGCGGGCTCCGGCCCGAGATACGCCCAGTAGAGGCCGAGGAATTTCTGGACCGGATAGGCGCGATGTTTCACAGTCAAGTGAAACATGCTGCCGGACGGCTCCGCGGGCGTTTCCAGGCAATTGCCCTTCGTGTCGTAGAGCCAGCCGTGATAGGCGCAGGCGATCCCCCGCTCCTCCACGCGGCCGTACAGCATCGAGGCACCGCGATGCGAGCAATGGTCGGCAATGAGTCCCACCATGCCGCGCTTGTCACGAAAGAGAACGAGATCCTCTCCCAGCACGCGGACGAACGTGGTCGGCCGTTCGTCGGAAAGCTGCTGCGCGACGGCGATCGGGAGCCAGTAGCGGCGGAACAACTCGCCGGCGGGCGCCCCGGGGCCGACCCGGGTCAGCAGTTCGTTCTCTTCAGCCGTCAACATCGATTTCTCTCCTCTCTCGCCGCCGCCTTCGGAGGGACGCCCGCCCTACGCGGCCACGTTTTTCACGTCCCACTGCTCGGCGTTCCACGGCAGGTCCGCGTCTCCGGTCCGCTTGTTCGCCACACCCGTGATGCGATTCGCGATCACGATGGCCTCGGTGTTGTACCAAAGCCCGAGAATGATCACGCGGTCGGTCATGTGGTGCACGATCTGCCGTAGCCATCCAACTCGCTCAGCCAGCGGAATCGTGGTCATATAGGCATCGACGAGCGCATCGAACTCGGGATTGATGTACCGCGAGCGGTTCGCTCCGCTGAAGTGGTTCTCCGGTAACGGCGCATCGCTGCTGGCGTACCGATCAACACGCCCCAGATCGTTGGGGAGGCGCCACAGACGTAAGCCTGGATAGGTTGCGTTGTATTCGCGGTCGTTGCGCTGCGCCTGCGGAATGAGATAGGGCTCCGCCGCGATTCCGAACCGCTTGTACGCGTCGGCCGCAGAGATGACACCGGACTCCTGCGTGTCGTCCCCGCCGCTCGTGCGCACCTCGAGCGAGAGCTGCTGGCCGACAGCGTCGCGGTAGATCCCGTCACCAGCCTTCGCATACCCCAGTCCTTCGATGAGCTGCGTTGCGCGGCGCGGGTCATACGGATACTTCACGACGCTGTCCTCGATCTCTGGGTAGACGGACTCGTTGGGATTGACGAAGCTATGCGCGACCGGAACGAGCCCGTATTGGAGCGTTTCGACGAGCTGTTCGCGATCCAGGCCGTACAGAAGCGCGCGGCGGAAATCCACGTCCGAGAGCACCGCGGGGCTGGGATTCAGGAGCTGCGGGTAGAGCGCGATCCAGTCCGTGAATCCCACGTCGATCCGGCCGTCGCGCCACGAGTCACGAAGCTGCATCGCCTGCTGGAGCGAGATGTTTCGCCCCATGGTCAGCTCGACGGTGCCGGCCAGGACGTTGGCGACGAGCGCGTTCGGATCGGGGATGAAGCGCACTTCGATCTCATCGAGGTGTGGACGCCCGAGAACGTACGCGTCGTTCGCCTCCATAATCAGGTGGCTCCCGCGCACCCACTCCCGCAGGCGAAACGGTCCCGCGCCGACGAAATCGGTCGTCCAGTACGGCGCCTGAAACACCGACGTCTTATCCTCGGCGCTCTGCAAGATCGGCTCGAGCAGATGGCGCGGTCGCGGCGAGATCGTCGACAGGCCGAAAAGGTGGTCCGCCTGGATGTAGGGGCGCGCCCACGCCACCCGCACGGTCTGCGCATCCAGCGCGTCGACCGCGGCGACCGGCTCGATCGCCGGATCGTGAAAGAAGGTCAGATCCCTGTCTTGCGCCAGACCGGCGGTGAAGAGGATGTCATCGCTCGTAAGCGGCAATCCGTCGTGCCATTGGGCGCCGCCGCGGATCTTCCACACGGTCTCCATCGTGCCATCGGGGTGCACGGTCCAGAACCCGTTCTCAACCGACGGAACGCGCTCGGCGAGCTGTGGGCGGAGGTCGCCATGATCGTCGGTGACCGTGAGGCCGGCATCGAGCAGCCCAGTCATCGCGTCACCGCCGGGAATCGTCCCGGACCCGGCGAGAATGAAGTGGGCGCTGATCGTGGGCGGGTCGCTCATGATCGCCGCGACGATTCGCTTCGGCCCGGTCGCGGATGGGGACGTGGCGTCAGCTCGCGACGGGTCCCTTGCCGGTCGGCTCCCGCAGCCGAGGGTGGCGGCAATGGTGACCGCAGCGCACAGCAACACGAACCGACGACCCAAGGGCCACTCCCGTGTCGTATTCCCTTGGCTGAGCATTGGCCGGCGCCCAGCCCAGCCGATTGCGGTCAGTCGCCCTCGCCGTAGTCCCATTTGTAGTCGCGATCGCGATAGGCCTCGTTCGGCATCAGACTCGAGAGGCCGCGGGCCTTCAGCTCCGTTTCGAACTTGTTGCGGATGAAGGGATCCTCGTCCGGGTACTCGATCTGATCCCGCGCCAGGTCCTCCACCCGCTCGCTCCGGCCCGCCACACCACGGGGCGCGTGGAAGGCGAGGTATCGCGCATAGGTCGCGCCCAGATTGAAGTGCTGATGGAACCAGCGGTTCGGCGGTACGAAGACGCTGCCCTCGTGCCAGGGCACCACCACTTTCTCCTTACCCTCTTCCCACATGATGGAGTAGCCTTCGCCACCCGGGATGATGATGACGACGCCCGGTCCATGGCGATGGCCCTTCTTGTACGTCCGCGATGGAAATACGGACATGTGGCTCCACATGGTGGAGTTGGCGAACTGGATGCCCACGCGAAGCCCCCCGGCGCCGCGCTCCTCATACGTGTGGAGTCTGTCCCACGCCCGCATGTCGGGGAAGAAGTTGCCATACCAGATCACGCGCCCCGTTCTGGACCCCTCCGGAACAAAGGACTTCGCCTCCGAGTAGTAATCCTCGCCCGACGAGATCTTCGGATCGATGTAGGTGTTGGCGAAGTAGAAGCCGGGGTCTGGGACGATGTTCATCGCGATGGGCAGGTAGTTGTAGTGGAGCAGGCGCGCAGGCTGATTGCCCTGCGTGCTGCTGATCTGATACGTGGTCCCCCGGGGAACGAGAAACATACTGTGCTTTTGCCACTCGAACGTCTTCTTCGGACCTCCCTCGCCGGCCCACACAGTCGTCAGCCCGCGGCCTTCGACCACGTAGATGACCTCGTCCAGGGCGAACTTCAGGGGCGGCAGCGTGGTGCCCGGCGCGATCTCGGTGATGCGCGCCTCGCTCACGCCCTCCTGTCCCGCGAGGACGAGGAAGGCAGCGTTACATTCCCGTTCGGGCCACGGGCCCAGCTCGATGGTCCGCGCGTCCTCGATATAGTAGCCCCGATGGATCGGCACACCGGTGGACGCGATCCATTGTTCGTAGGGCGTCCGGCTCTGCCCACCAGAGGCCGTGACGTATGGCTGCGGCGCGGTAGTCTCAATTGCCATGAACGATCAACTCCTTCGGGATCTCCCAACGCACGTTGACAATAGCCCGGTCCATCGGAACGCGCAAGTCAGTCTCCATCGTCGCCATAGTCCCACGCGTAGTCCGGGTCGCGATAGGCCTCGGGTGGAACGTCGGAGGTGAGTCCCTGCTTCGCCAGCTCCTCCTCGAATTTCTGCCGAATCCACGGCTCCTCCTCCGGGTACGAGATCTGTAGGTCCTCGATGCGATCGCCTTTCCCCGCGAGGATGCGTGGCGGTCCGAAGGCGATGTATCGGGCGGGTGACACGCCGACGTTGAAGTGCTGGTGGTACCAGCCTTCCGGCGGCGTGAACACCGTCCCCTCTTGCCAATTCACGATGGTCTTCTCGCCGCCGGGCGGCCACAGGATCGTATAGCCCTCGCCAGACGGAATCACGATCACCCGACCGGGGCCGTGTCGGTGCGCCATCTTGTACCGACGGGGCGGGAAGACGGACATGTGGCCACCCTTCCCGGTCTTCGACCGGAAATACACCGTCGTCCCGCCGGCGCCCCGCGTGCGGTAGGGCTCGAGCTTGTCCCAGGTCGCCATGTCAGGGAAGAAATTGCCGATCCACAGGTTCCGCAGGCCTGCGCGATTGCCCAACGGGTGCGTCACGACCGCGCTCGAATAGGGACTGTCGTTCTCGCCGTACAGGATGCTGAGGTCGACCCTCGGGTTATCGAGGAAGAAATCGAGGTCTGGGAGCGCCTGGAGCGCGAGGGGAAGATAGTTCGTGATGAGCAGCCGCGCAGGCTCGGCTCCGTGGGCGTTGGCGAGCTGATACGTGTAGTTTGGCGGCACCATGAAGATGCTGTGCGCGCCCCATTCAAAGGAGCGCTTTGGCAGTCCCTCAGCTCCCCACACGCTGCAGAGCCCGCGCCCGTTTACGACGTAGACCAGCTCCTCCAGAGCGAGCCGCGACGGCGTCAGTGTCCGACCGGGCGGGATCTCGACGATTCGCGCCTCGTGGATGTCCTCCATGCCCTTCAACATGAGGAAAGCGGCGTTGCAGCCCCGCTCGGGCCATGGCCCTAGCTCAACGGTCGCCAGGTTGTCGACGTGATGGCCTCGATGGATCGGCAGACCAAGGCGGGCGATCCAGCTTTCGTACGCCGACCGCGGATTCCATGAGCTCTTCTCGACGGTTGATTGCTGCGTGATTGCGGCCATGGATTTCCCCCGTTCACAGTGTCTACAGGCGGTAGATGGCGGCGGCATTCCCCCACAGGATTCGGCGGCGCTCGTCTTCCGGCACCTCCGCCATGGCGCGCGCGACGAACTCCCGCGTGTTCGGCCACGTTGACGTGGTAAGCGGAAAGTTCGTCGACCACATAATGTTCTCCACGCCGATGTGCTGGCGCGTCCTGACGGCCGCGCGATCGTACCAGCCGGTGACCGCGCACTGCCGGTGGAACATCCCCGACGGATTCAGCTCGTAGCCCTCGCGATCAACGCGGTCCTCCCGAAACTGGTGGTCGGTGAACTCGAGGAGATAGGCCACCCAGCCGAGGGCGCTCTCGGCGAAGACTACGCGCAGCGCGGGGTGCCGGAGCAAGATGCGAGAGATCAGGAAGTTCACCATGACCGGGATGTGACTCGCGGGGCGCGTGATGGCGCGAAAGGCGCCGGCGAGGCGCGGAGCGAGGCGCGGGTCCGGGCTGATCTGGATGGGGCCGGGGGCGCCTGCGTGGAAACAGACCGGAAGCGCGCGCTCCGCGCACGTGGCCCAGAATGGGTCCCATGCAGCGTCATTCAGGTGAGGGACGCCCGTCTCAAAGCTCGGGATCGCGGGGAGTACAACGCCGCGATGCCCTTTGTCCGCGGCGCGGACCACCTCGTCCACGGCGTCCGGCACGCTCGTGAGGGGCACGAGACACTGGGCGATGAACCGCGAGTCGAACGCTGCCCACTCGTCCACGAGCCAGTCGTTGTACGCGCGGATGCAGGCGAGCTGCAGGTCGCGATCGCGGATCGCCGTGAGCGTCTCGCCGGCTACGCCCGCGGCCGTCGGATACAGCACGGAGCAGTCGACGCCGTCCCGGTCCATCGCTTCCAGGCGCCGCCTTGGCACGAAGTATGATTCGGGCACGTCCTCCCATCGGAGCGGACTCCCTGCCCGGTCAGCGAGAGCCGCGCCCAGCTCAGCAGGTCCCCCGAGCGGTGCCCGCCGGCCGTCGACGACCCAGCACTCGGACCCGTCCGTCTGCGCCTCGATGCGGGGCACGCGGTCACCCCAGATTGCGCGCGACAGCCGCGCTGTCCACAGATCGGGCGGCTCCTGAACGTGGTCATCGGCGCTGATGAGCCCGAACCTGAGATCCACGCTGCCGGCTCCTACTCGATGTCCAGCTTATAAAGGCGGGCGGCGTTTTCCCACCGCATCTTCCGCTGCTCCTCGGCCGGCACGTCGACGAGCACGCGCTCGACCCAATCCCGGGACTCCGGGTAGGTGGAGGTGACGTGGGGGTAGTCGGACTCCCACATGATGTTGTCGACGCCGATGAAATCGCGGAGCTCGACGCCCGCCCGCTCGAACCAGAAATCGGCGAAGATCTGGCGGCGAAACACCTCGCTCGGCCGCGTCTCCAGCCCGTCGCGCCAGAGCTGTCGTCGCTCCCACTCGTGGTCGCAGCTCTCGAGCACGTACGTGAGCCAGCCCATGCCCGTCTCGGCGCACACCCACTTCAAGCCCGGGTACCGCTCGAGACGACCCGAAAACAGCAGATTCGAGATCATCGTCGCGGGCGTAACGCACAACCGAGCCGTCAGCGCCGTGTGAGCCTGGGCGCGGTTGTACCCTTCCCAAAGGGGAACCGCCAGCTCGCTGATGAGGCCCCCGGATCCGTGCCAGCTGATGGGTACGCCCAGGTCCTGACAGCACGCCCAGAAGGGATCCCAGAACGGATCGTTCGTCCGTGGGACGCCGGGAATGGTGATCCCCGGCTCGGTCAGCATGATGACGCCCCCGGCGCCCTTCCGGACCGCGTCGGTCACCTCCGCTACGATCGTCTCAATGGAATTCCGGTAGGGGATCAGCGCCAGGGGAATGAAGCGATCGCTCACACGCCGGAACTCACAGATCGCGTCGTTGTACGCGTGGACGCAATCCAGCTCGAAGACAGGGTCGTCTGTGGGAAAGCTAAAGCTCGCGATGGGATTGTTGGGGTAGAAGACCTCCGCGTCGACGCCATCTTCGTCGAGGGCACGCAGCCGTTCGACCGGGTCGTAGACCTTCTTCGGGACCTCTTCCCAGCGCTGCGGATGTGTGCGGCGGGACGGATCGCTCATCGCCGCGGGACAGTTCACGATTCCCCCGGCGAAGGGACCCGGCCCCTGGATCTTCCCGTTCACGGACCAGCGGTGGACGCGGTCGCCTCGTCCGTTGTCGACTTCAACCACCTGCGGAATTCGGTCGCCCCACCGCGCGGCGGACATCCGACTGGTGAAGGCCTCACGATCGAGCTGACCGTGGGAATCGCAGCTAATCAGTCCGTGCTTGATCTGCATCACGCGCCCCCGCACATTGGCCTACGGGCCGCGGCAGCCGGTTCGAAGCGGCCGCGGTGCCTCGCAAGTATGCCAGAGGTCCCGATTGGGCGAAATGGCTCCGATAATGCTGGCAGGGTTGATAGAATCGAACCGGCGCGGGGAGGAAGGTGGCGGAATGACTGAGCTGCGCGATCCGGCGTTCGACAACCGATTTACCCGGTCATTCGGATTCCCGATCGAGAAGATCCAAATGAAGGTGACGGACTACCTCCCGGAGCGCATCAAAGCCTTCATCCGTCAATCGCCCTTCATCGTCATGGCGACCAGCAGCAGTGATGGGCGGTGTGACGCATCGCCGAAAGGCGGAAAGCCGGGCTTTGTCCGAATCTTGGACGACCGGCACCTGCTGGTCCCCGACATCGAGGGAAACAAGCTGTTCCAGTCATACCTGAACATGGACGACAACCCGCACGTCGGCTTGATCTTCCTGATCCCGGGCATCTCGGAGGTTGTTCGGGTCAATGGGCGGGTGCGGATCGTGGAACGTGACGAGTTGGGTCGACTCGCCGTGGAGGATGAGGTCTACAATCCCGACCTGAGCCGAAGCGTTCTGCAGGGCATCGTGGTCGAGGTGGAGGAAGCCTACGGCCATTGCCCGCGCGCGCTGAACTACTCGGACCTCTGGAACGTCGACAGGATCCAGGCTCGAAAGGCAAGCGGAAGGCACCCTCTCCGCGACGATGCCGCCACTCCCGCCTAGCGCTCCCGGATGCGTCTGATCGTCAGCCGCGCCCTCTGGGTGGTCCTGGGTGTCGCGTACGTCGCATACGTAGGCGGCGGCCTGTCGATCGGGGGCACGGCCTTCGCGAGTGCGCTGCGCACCGTCGCGCTGAGCGCGCCCGCCGCCGCGCTTTCGACCAGCCCGCACGTCGCGTTCGACGTGTCGAACGTGCGCGACCCGTCGAAGCTGATCCGCGACGCGCCACTCTTCTGGATTCCGGACTGGACCGGCACCGATCGGATCAACATCCTGCTCATGGGTGTCGATCAGCGCGAGGACGAGCGCGCGGCCGGGATCCCGACGCGAACGGACACGATGAGCGTCCTTTCCATCGATCCGGTGCGGAAAAACGCCACCCTGATCTCGTTTCCGCGCGATCTCTGGGTGCCAATCCCCGGCCTCGGCGAGCAGCGAATCAACGAAGCGTACCCGTTCGGCGAGCTGCGCCACCTCGAGGGGGGCGGCGCTGGGCTCGCGGAGCGGACCATGGAGCAGAACTTCGGCCTGCACATCTCCCACTACGCGCTGGTCAACTTCACCGGCTTCCAGGAGCTGATCAACATGGTGGGCGGCGTCGTCATCGACGTTCCCAGGCCCATTGTGGACGATGCCTACCCCACAGAGGACTACAGCATTCAGCGGCTGTATTTTGCT
>DASRDP010000024.1 GCA_035652535.1 Chloroflexota bacterium | reverse complement strand
TCACCCGGTTATTTCGGCAGCATGGCATCGCCCGTGAAACGGCTGTTCGAGGACTGCGCGACGGCCAGCAATCCGCCGATCACGGATCGGACCCGTCCGTGGCGTCACTTTCGCTTCCACAACAAGATCGGGGCGGCGTTCACCGCGACCGGCACGCCGCACGGTGGGAACGAGCAGACACTCCACTCGATCCTCACGATGTTCATGCATTTCGGGATGATCGTGGTGACGCCGGGCCAGCAGCAGCCGATTCTCGAGAATGAGACGCCCGTCTACGGCAGCACAGCGATCAGTGGGGCGGAAGGCGACCGCATGCCGTCGCCCGCCGAGGAAGATGTCGCGCGGGCCCTCGGCCGACGCGTCGCTGAGATCACGATGTCATTCAAGATCGGATCCGCCGAGTGGGCCGGCATCCAGGAAAAACGCCGCCGCGCGCATGCTCGCGGGTCCGAACGTCCGGGCTGACGGGATGCCGAAGGTTGCGCCAAAACCCTTTGCACCCAGCCGCTCGCCTTCACGCCGGGCGGGCGGTTCTTCAGCGCTCCGATAGACGTGGACGTGCTGCGCGATCCATACGCGCTCCTGCTGCGCGCAAGCCTACTCCTCGCTCTCATCGGCGGGTTCGGACTGGGACTCACCCTCATGCTGAGCTTCGTGCTCCGCGTGCCGGTCGGCGCCGACGTTGGCGCGCTCATCCAGGGGCACGGGCAGGTCCAGGCGCTCGGATTCATGGTGCTGACCATTGTCGCGGTGGGCTCGCGCCTCCTGCCTCGGTTCCACCGCACGCACCTCGAGCGCGGCGCGCTGGTGTCGACCGGAGGGATCGCTGTCGCAGTGGGGGTCGCGCTGCGGGCCCTGGGGCAGCCGCTGCCGCTATCGACGCCGCGGAGCATCGCGATGGTCCTCAGCGGCCTCCTCCCGTTCTTCGGCATCATCCTCGCCGTGTACGCGTTCGGCGTCGCCGTACGCCAGGGCAGGTCACCGGGTGACCGCGAGCCGATCATCCTGCCGCTGACGATGGCGACCAGCCTCATCGCCTCGCAGGTTCTTCTGGTCGTCGCGAGCTTCGGTCTCGCCGGAGGAGCGGTGACCGTCCCAAGCGGGCTCGACGAAGCGATCATCCACCTCGAGCTGTGGGGGTTCGCGGCGACGATGATCCTGGCCATCGCGCGCCACACCTGGCCCAACATGCTGCTGCTGCGAGCCGCCCGCTCGAACCTGATTCGCCCGGCGTTGCTCCTGTGGGCCGTAGGGAGCCTGGGCACGCCCTTGACCTGGCTGCTGGCGTCAGACGCGATCGTGATTCGCGCCCTCGGCGCGCTCGCGCAACTGGCCGGCGCCGCGCTGTATGCCCTCGCCCTCCGGCTCTTTGATCCGCCAGCTCGGGCCAGCACACTCCCCCACATCACGGAGCCGCCGCGCCTGTGGCTGCGCGTCGCATTCGCCTTCCTCATCGCCGCGGCGGCGACCAACGGCTTCGCGGCGCTGAGCGGGGAAGCGGGCTCCTCGACGACGCTCCTGGCGCTCTCGGCCGCCCGGCATGCCCTCGCGCAGGGATTCCTCCTGCCCGTCATCGTCTTCATGGCGTCTCGGATCCTTCCCGGCTTTTCTCCCCTCATGATGGGACGCCCGCTGCTGCTCGCCGCGCTCATGTGGAGCCTTTTCGTGAGCGCCGCGCTGCGAGCGGGGGCCGAGATCATCGGCGGCTACGCGGAAGGCTGGGACGTGCTGGTGGCCCTCGGGGGCACGATCGCCACCGTCGTCTTCCTGGTCTTCGCCGCGCTTCTCTGGCATACGACCGGGCGTCACACCGCGAGGGCGCCCGGCGTGAGCGCTTCGCCCTAGGTGGAATGCCCGTAGACAGGCCTGAGGGAGATGGGCTCCCACCCGTTTGGGTGGGCCGCCCCCACCCATTTTGTGGGCGCCACGACCACCCCGCCAGCGGAGGCTCGTGGCCACGTCGCTCCGTATGCTCCTCGTAGCGTGACCCCCGGGAGGAGCGAGCCATGAGCCATGCCACCTTTACCGACCGCGTCGACTCGAAAGACTTCCAAAAGATGCCGGAGGAGTACCGCGACCTGGTTGTCCGGCTCCTGACCATCCAAGCCGACTGCGAAATCGGGGGACCCCACGTCTATGGGCCCCAGTGGTTCCTCGACGCACCCACCGCCGACGACATGTTCCGGTTGACCCACATCCTTGCCGAGGAGGTGGACCACTTCCGTGCCATGCACGGACTCCTCCAGTCGATCGGCGTCGACCGCACCGATCTGCTTCGGCGACCGAATTCCGAGCGATTCCTCGAGGCATTCCGCACGACGGACGTGCCGACCTGGGCGGACGTCGCGGCCTTCTGCTGCCTGATCGACCGCGTCGGCCGATTCCAGGTCGAAGAGATGGTCGGATCCACGTTCCAGCCGCTCGAGCAGGTGCTGCCGCAGATCATGCGCGAGGAAGTCGGGCACGTTGGCTTCGGCACCTCCCGGCTCGCGCGGCTGGCGGCGGACCCGGAGATGAAGCCACTGGCCCAGGCGGCGATCGACCGCTGGTATCCGAAGGCGCTCGACATGTTCGGGCGGTCCGGCTCGCGCAGGGCCGAGCGCTACATCGCATGGGGGCTCAAGCGACGATTGAACGAGGAGGCCCGGCGGGACTACGTCAACGAAGTCGGCCCCGTCATCCAGTCCATGGGGTTGACCGTCCCCAGCGAATCCGCCAATCGCCTGTTCCTGTAACCGCGAGATGGTTCATCCCGATAGCCCAAGCCGGCAATCTTGCTCGATAGCAACGCCCGCTGATCGCAACGCTGGTCACGGACACTCACCCAACGAGGAGGACATATGATTACCCAGGAAGAGAATGAACGTCTGACGCGCGTGGGTCCCGGAACGCCGATGGGCGACTTGCTGCGCCGGTACTGGCACCCGATTGGCGCGGAAGCGGAGCTGGACCAGGAGCCGGTACAACGGGTTCGACTCTTGGGCGAGGACCTGGTTCTCTTTCGCGGTGAGCGCGGCCAGCTTGGGCTCATCGGGCGTCGCTGTCCCCATCGAAACATGGCACTCGAATACGGCATTCCGCAGGAGAACGGGCTCCGCTGCCCCTATCACGGCTGGACCTTCGACACCGAGGGTCGGTGCGTCGACATGCCGTTCGAGCCGGCGACGCTTCCGTTGAAGATCCCATCCTACAAGGTGGAGACGCTGGGCGGGCTCGTCTTCGCGTACCTGGGCCCGGAGCCGGCGCCGCTGCTCCCGCGATGGGACATGTTCGTGCGAACCGACATGAACAAGAGCCTCGTGATCACGCCGCTGCCCTGCAATTGGCTCCAGTGCATGGACAACTCGCTCGATCCCATCCACTTCGAGCATCTCCACGGCGTGTACGGGAACTACGTGATGAAGAAGCTCGGTCTGCCGCCGATGATCAACGTCTCGAAGCACCAAAAGATCGAGTTCGATCTTTGGGAGTATGGGATCTACAAACGGCGGCTCGTGGAGGGCCAGCCGGACGACGAGACCAACACCGACTGGAAAATCGGCCACCCCATCATCTTCCCCAACATCCTCGCCCAGGGCGGACCGGACCAGATCAGCTGCCAGATTCGCGTGCCCGTCGACGACACCAACACCCTGCACTTCGCGATCATGGGTTCGCGCCCCAAGCCCGGCGAAACCCTGTGGACCCGCATGCCGGTTCAGCGCGAGCCCCTTCGATACGACCAGCAGGGGCGCATCGTCGGCGACACCATCCTCCCCCAGGACGAGCTGGCCTGGGTGGGACAGGGTCCCATCACCGACCGAACGACCGAGCATCTGGTCACGTCGGATAAGGGGATCGTTCTCTACCACAAGCTGCTCCTCGAGAACGTCGAAAAGGTCGAGCGCGGAGAGGAGCCGATGGCAGTGATCCGCGATCGCGAGATCAATGAGCCCTTCATCCCCATCGCGCGGGGCAGCACCTACACGTCCTTCCGCAGGGGCATCGACGAGAAGCACTACGGGGGGCTGCGCCGCGTGCCGGTCGGCGTGGGCGCGTAGCGGGAAAGGAGGGTCGCGATGTCCGCGGTTCGCATCTCCGGAGCGATATTCGTCATCTTGATGCTGCTCGTGCTGGGCGGGGCGGTATTCCTCCCAGCGCCCGGCGCCCCAGAGGCCACCGGCACGATCTCTGCGATCAGCGCGCTTGGGCTGGCCTGGTTTTTCGCGGTCTGGGCCGCCCTCGTCGCCTCGATGGTCTTTCTGATTCTGTGGACCGGCGCGGGCTTCGTTCAGTCGGAGCGCGCGATGGGCTCTGCGACGTCCGTCGCGGAGCCCCCCGCCCCGGCGACGACGGAGGCCGAGAGGCCCGCCGCGACGAGGACGATGGCCCACGCGCGCTGAGTGCGACGAGGCGTCGCAAGGCAACTCGAGCGAGCGACCGGCGGGAATGACATCTCCCGCCGGTCGCTCGTCATTTCGCGGGGAGCTGGAGTCCGCTTAGCTGCGTGCAGCGCGGGCTGGGAGCGTGAAACAAAACGTCGAGCCCTCGTCCGGCTTCGACTCGACCCAGATTCGACCGCCGTGGCGCTCGACGATCTTCTTACAGATCGCGAGCCCGATTCCGGTGCCAGGATATTCCGTTCGCCCGTGTAGTCGCCGAAAGATCACAAAGATCCGGTCGAGATACTCCGGCGCAATACCGATGCCGTTGTCGCGAACCGCGAAACGCCAATCTTCGCCCGCGCGCTCGGCCGTGATCTCCACGACGGGCGGTCGCTCCCCACGGAACTTCACCGCATTGCTGATCAGGTTCTGGAAGAGCTGCCCGAGCTGCGTGGGGTCGGCCTCGACCGTTGGGAGCGGACCGTGGGTCACGGTCGCACTCGCCTCGGCAATGGCAGCGGAGAGATCCGAGATGACGAGGTCCACGATCGCTCCGGTGTCGGTCGGCTCGGGGTCGCGAGCCTGGGTCCCAATGCGGGCGTATGTCAGGAGATCGTTGATGAGGGCCTGCATCCGCGTCGCGCCGTCGACCGCGTAGCCGATGAACTCGTCGGCGTCCTCACCGAGCTTGCCGCGATAGCGCCGCGCCAGCAGCTGCGTGTAGCTGGCGACCATGCGGAGCGGCTCCTGAAGATCGTGGGATGCGACGTAGGCGAACTGCTCCAGCTCAGCGTTTGACTGGGCCAGCTCCGCCGCCTGGCGCTCGAGGGCGCGCGCCGCTCGATGGAGCTGCGCCTCGACCTCTTTGCGGTCCGTTACGTCCCGAATGATGCTGACCACGAGGCGCTCGCCGCCCTCCATGACCGGGCTGAGGCTGATCTCGACCGGGAACTCGCTGCCGTCCTTTCGTTTCCCGAAAAGCTCGAGGCCGGCGCCCATGGGCCTGGTTCTCGGCGCCGTCGAGTATTGCTCGCGATGTCCAACGTGGGCGGCGTGGAACCGCTCGGGCAGCAGAATCTCAACCGGCTTTCCGATGAGGTCGCGCCGCTCATAGCCGAACATGCGCTCGGTCTGGCGATTCACGATGCTGATGCGGCCCGCCGCGTCCACGATAACGACGGCGTCCGGCGCCCACTCGAGGAGTGCCCGAAACCGCGACTCGGGGGCGTCCGCGCCGTAGCGATTCGCAGGCGCGTTCGCGTTTCCGTCCGATGGCTGTTCCCGGCTCATCACGAAGTCGTCACTCTCGGGCGATCGTGGCCGATGGGATCGGGGGTGGCCGGTGATTCGGGCATCAACTTGGCAGGGTCACCACGGCCAGCCAGAAATCCTCGATGGTGCGGACCACCCGAATGAACTGGTCCAGGTCAACTGGCTTCGTGATATAGCAATTCGCGTGCAAATCGTAACTCCGGAGCACGTCCTGTTCGGCGCTCGAGGTCGTGAGAACCACGACGGGAATCCGCTTCAACGAGGGGTCGGCCTTGATCTCAGCCAGCACCTCGCGGCCATCCTTCCGCGGGAGGTTGAGGTCGAGCAGAATGAGGTCAGGCATGGGGACATCAGTGAATTGGCCCCGATGATGCAGAAAGTCGAGCGCCTCGACGCCATCTCGCGCAACGTTCAGGTGGTTAGGCACCCGCCCATCGCGGAGCGCCTCGATGGTGAGACGGACGTCGCCGGGGCTGTCTTCAACCAGCAAGATCTCGATAGACCGTATCGACGGGTCCACTCCGCGGCCCCCTTCGCGAAAGGGCGCATCGCCTCGGATCCCTTGGGCAGTCTCATTCTTCGCCAGGTGGCCCCAGCGGATGCGTCCCTCTGGATAATAGCCGAATTCCGGGGTCCATTCTGGCCCGGGCGCGTCCGCGTCCGCCGAGTCACCACGACGAATACAGGCGGCGTTTGAGCAGCTCGACGATGGCGAGATACGTCAGCACCATCAGCCCAAGGATGCCGAAGAAGACCGGCGGGAGCGGTGTGAAGCCGATGCGATCGCCAGCCGGTGAGACGACGATTCCCAGGCCGACGGCGATGGCGATCGCCACGCCGAGGAGGAGCTGGTTGCTGGGGCGACTACGGAGCGGATTTCCCGCGGTCCGGATCACGAAAATGACCAGCGTCTGCGTCGCGAGCGACTCGATGAACCAGCCCGCGCGAAATTCGGGCGGGGCCGCGTGAAAGCCGAACAGGAGGATCCCAAACGTCAAGAAGTCGTAGACAGAGCTGACCGGACCGAGTCCCACCATGAAGCGCTGGACCATCGCCGTATCCCATTTCCGCGGTCGCATCACGTAGGCGTCGTCGACGTTGTCGGTTGGGATCGTGACCTGCGACATGTCGTAGAGGAAGTTGTTCAGCAAAATCTGAACGGGGAGTAGGGGCAAGAAGGGCAGGAACGCGGCGGCGCCGGCCATGCTCAACATGTTGCCGAAGTTCGAGCTGGTACCCATGAGCACGTATTTCGTGATGTTTCCGAAGCTCCGTCGACCTTCGATGACACCGCGGTAGATCGGCGCGAGGCTCCGCTCGAGGAGAATGATGTCCGCGGCCGCCTTGGCGACGTCGACCCCGTTGGAAACGGAGATCCCGACGTCCGCCGCGTGCAGCGAGGGCGCGTCGTTGATGCCGTCGCCCATGTAGCCGACGACGTGTCGTCGGCGCTTCAACGCCAGGATGATGCGATGCTTCTGCGAAGGCGAGACGCGGGCGAAGATGCCGGCGCGCTCGACGGTGGCTGCCAGCGCCTCATCACTCATTCGGCCTACTGCGTCGCCCGTGACGACCAGGTCCGCGCGGAGGCCGACCCGCGCGCAGATGGCGCCCGTCACCAGCTCACCATCGCCCGTCAGGATCTTGACGGTGACGCCGGCTCGGGCAAGTCGTTCGAGCGTATCGGCCGCCGAGGGGTCTGGCGGGTCCATGAAGGCCGCGAACCCGCTTAGCGTCATTTCCATCTCGTCTCCGGCGTCGATGGTCTCCTGTTCCGGCCCTACGGGCTTCCAGGCCACGGCGAGCGTGTGGTAGCCCTCACGACTCAACCGCTCGAAGGTCGCACGCGCACGCCCTCGCAGCTCGTCCGTCAGCGGCTCCGGTCCGGCCGGTCCGTCCACGCGCGTACAGAGGTCCATCACGCTCTCGGGCGCCCCCTTCGTGATAATGACCGTTCCCTCGGGCCCCATGGCGAGGACGCTCACCCGTCGACGCTCGAAGTCGAAGGGCAGCTCTGCCCGCTTCGAAAACGACGGGATGGCCTCATGCTCGTGGGCCAGGATCGCTTCGTCCAGCGGACTCCGAATACCGGTCTCCAGCGCGCTGTTGACGCACGCCCACCGGAGAACGCTCGCCGAGCTATGTCCGTCGACGTCGACGTGCTGCTCGAGGGTGATACGTCCCTCGGTGAGGGTGCCGGTCTTGTCGCTGCACAGCACGTCCATGCTGCCCAGATTTTCGATGGATTCCAGCCGCTTCACGATCACCCGCTCTCGAGCCATCCGCAGGGCGCCGCGCCCGAGCGTCACCGTCGTGATCATCGGGAGGAACTCGGGCGTGAGGCCCACGGCGAGGGCGAGGGCGAAGAGCAGCG
This sequence comes from Chloroflexota bacterium, assembly GCA_035652535.1. NCBI lineage: Bacteria > Bacillati > Chloroflexota > Chloroflexota bacterium. The sequence continues at coordinate 11,513 of DASRDP010000024.1, read as the reverse complement.
ACTCGAGGGGGTCCCGTCGCAGCAGCGCGTTCACCAGCAGGACGAACAAAACGAGCGCGATGACTGTGCGCATGATCAGGAAGCCGAAACTCCGCATCCCTAGCTCGAAGTCGCTCGGCGGCGCGCGCTCTACGAGGGCGTGCGCGATGGTCCCGAACTGCGTTCGCCGCCCCGTGGCGGTCACGGTCGCCCGCGCGACACCGCTGACGATCGACGTGCCCGCGAACAGTTTGTCGCCATCTCCGGCGCGCTTCTCCACGGGGAGAGACTCTCCGGTGAGCGCTGCTTCGTCGACGCTGAGGGTCGTGGAAGAGAGCAGCGAGGCATCGGCCGGGACGAGGTCCCCCGCCCTCAGGTCGATGAGGTCGCCGGGAACGATCTCCGCCACGGGGATCTCTCGCGGCGCGCCGTCGCGCCAGACGCGCGCCGTTGGAGCGACCAGCGTGCGCAGGCGGCTCGCTGCCTGCTGGGATTGAAACATCTGCACGAAGTCCAGGGCGATGCTGAGGAGCACCATCAGGGCGATCAAGGTCGCGTTGACGGGCTCGCCGACGACGCCGGATAGGACGCTCGCCGCGAGCAGGATCAAGACGAGAGGGTTGAGGATCAGGGTTAGAAGCGAGCGTACGGCCCAGAATCGCTGCCCCGTCTCGATCAAATTGGGACCGGTGGCGGCGAGGCGTCGGCGAGCCTCCACCGACGTGAGGCCACCAGCGGAGATCTGATCGTGATCGGCAGGCAGTTCCGGGGTCATCGTCATGGCGCTGCGCTCCATTGTCGTGAGGAGCCGCCTCGAGCCTAGCCCGGAATTCTAGCCAGCCACGGTTTCCCACCCCAACGGGTGGGCCAATCCCATCCATCCGGGTATGGCTCTTGGGCGAAACGGGGCGCACATTTCTGTCAACCGGCGCGCGAGCCGGACGGCCACGGAATTCCATCGGCGGAGTTCTCCATGCTCATGCAAGAGGCCTTTCGACGCGCCCTCGATCAACTGGAGGCCGATCCGGAGGAGGGTCGCCTCGATGCCGGGACCCTCCGGCTCCTACACTCGGCCGTACGTCGCAGCGGTCCGGAGAGCGCGACCACGACAGCTGAGGCGCATGTCGAGAAGCTGGTGTACAGCGCGCGGAAGATCGCCCGTCGCTGGTGCAGTTTTGCGCACGCCGGCCAAGACTCCTGCCGGTTGCTCAATGCGCTGCGGAATGAGTGGGTCGTCCTCGTTCGACAGTTGGAGACGTTACCGGAGCATCAACGAGTCCTGGTGCTATGGGAGATCGTGGGCGCAATGGAGCCACAGGACGTTCGCCACGATGGAGACCGCTGTCGATACCTGGTCCGGCAGGCCGCGGCCCACCCGGATCGCTTCGCCGGCCTCATCGACAGCCGGTACATTCCGTGGCCCGGACCGGCCTCCTTCCTGGTCCACGCGATCGAGGAGCTGGAGGACGCGACCGCGATGGAGCGCCTGGCGCTGCACCGGCGCATCGACGAGCAGTGGAGAGACGAGCCGCTGTGGCTGATCTCGCTCCTCGCGTGCTGGCTCCAGGAGCGCTACGCGACCGTGGACGGGTAGGGGACGGACGGAAATTTTGACCCGGAGCCCACGGGCGACGAAGGTCCAATGACGGTCCGTGAATGAGTCGCTCGTTCCGCCCCCTCCCCGACCCTCCCCCGTCGAGGAGAAAGGAGGGTCCCCTCGTGCCCCGGTTCTCCGCCGGCGTGCTGGCTCTGATGTTTGCGTCGACGAGAAGTGGACTTTAAACTCGCGGGTGGGCGGCAGGCCTGCTGGACCATAGCGGGCGCATGAACACCCTCGCACCGCCCGGCTATCTCGGACAGCGAGCCTCGAAAGGCGGAAGGGATACAGGATGCAGTCATCCTCACCGTACGTGCCCGCGGACCTGAAGGCGCGCGAGCGGTATCCGTACTACCGTTGGATGAAAAATGAAGGGATCCCGATCCATTTCGACGTCGCCGGCGTCGTGGATATCACTGCGGTCCCCAGAAAGCCGTGGCCGCGAACCGGAAAGGGGCTGGGGACGTTTCTCGAGCTGGACGGCACCTATCAGGCGGAGCGCGGGATGTTCGTCTGCGAGATCCCGCCGGGCGAGGCGCTGGACGTGCAACACCACCTGTACGAGCAGTTCACGCTGATCCTGCAGGGGCGCGGCGCCACCGAGGTCTGGCAGAAGAACAGCCCCAAGCGCTCCTTCGAATGGGGCAAGGGCAGCCTCTTCGCGCCACCGAAGAACACGTATTACCGGATGATCAACGTCGGGCGGGAGCCCGTCCTATACTTTGGCGTCACCACCGCGCCGCGCGTGTTCAATGGCCTCTTCGGCGCGTGGACCGGCGACGTGAGCAGCCCGGACAGCCAGTTCGAGTTCGTGTTCAACTCCGACTTCGATTTCCTGGACGTCTACAATGGCAGCGAATCGTACTTCAATCGGACTGAGAATCGCGTCACGTCCGGTCGGTACAACGCCACCATCTGGTACACGAACTTCATCCCCAACGTCAGCGAGGAGTTCGTCGAGAACCTCGAGCAAAAGGTCGCCGGCGGCCAGCTCACCGGATACCGAATGGCGGGGGGCTTCCCCTCCGGCCACATCTCCGAGTGGCCCGTGGGGCGATACCACAAGGCCCACTACCACGGCCCAGGCGCCGTGCTCGTCGGGCTCAAGGGGCACGGCTACGTGAACCTTTGGCCGCGTGAGCTGGGCATTCACCCCTGGCAGGACGGCCACGGCGACAAAGTGAAGCTGGTCGAATGGGGACCGAACAGCATCTACGTGCCACCGGATGGATGGTTCCATCAACACATGAGCACCGGCAAAGTGCCGGCTCGCCACGTCGCCGTCTACGGGGGAGCCAGTCCCTTGGCGACCCAGCGGTCCGGCGACGAGGGCGGCGTGTATCTGCCGGTCCGCGAGGGAGGCGTCCTCATCGACTATGAGGACGAGGACCCCGAGGTGCGGCGCTACTTCATCGAAGCGAATCGGCGCGAGGGGGTCGAGTGCGATATGCCCCCGGTGACATACCGGACAGACCCCGTCAAATTGGTGTTCTAGACCCCGACCAAAAGAACGGATCGGGGTCTCCACTGTGCGCCATCACGAGTCGGGAGGTCGACATGGGCCTGCTTGCGGCGTTCAATCGCATTCGGGGCGGTTACCCGGGAGGATGGAAGAAGTACGCTCGCGGGACGCATGGCCGTGAGCCTATCCCCTTCGTCCCACCGACCGACCCCAGCGATCGCCGCAGCCTGATCCCGCCTCTTGGTTTGCAGGAGTACTGGTACCCGGCGATCCCGGCCCGCGACGTGTCGCAAAAGAAGCCGGTAGGGCTCAAGATGCTCGGCAAGGACCTCGTCTTCTTTCGCGACCGCGAGGGCGCGGTCCAGTGCTTGTGGGACTACTGCCCCCATCGCGGGGCCATGCTGTCGTGGGGCGACTGCTACTGGAAGGGATTCTTAAGCTGTCCATACCACGGAGCCACATTCGACGGCGACGGAAACTGCGTCGAGTTCATCACCGAGGGCCCCGATTCAAAGATGGTGGGAAAGCTCACTGCGCGGAAGTATCCCACCAGAACGCTGAAGGGTACCGTGTTCGTCTGGATGGGCGACGGCCAGCCAGCCCCCATCGAGGAAGACGTACCTCCCGAGCTGTTCGACGAAAGCGCCGAGATGCTCGTTCTCACGACGTACCAGTACTGGCACTGCAACTGGATGATCGCTCTCGAAAACACGAACGATGCGCATAACTGCTGGTACGTGCATCGCAACGCTGTACGCCACCTGTTTTCGGGACACACCCGGCTCGGCGGCGGTCGCCCGCGGACGCCCGTGGGGTACTCCAGCAAGATCGTGAACGACCGGGTCGTCACGACCGTGAATCGTGAGGGCGTGGCGAACTACTACGCCAAGGATGGGAAGCTCCCCTATCAGATGTACTACCCCCGAGTTGGCGGGTACTGGCCGCTCCACCGGGGTCGGCTGCTGTGGGCTTGGCTCTTCGAGTTTCTCGACCGACATCTCTACCGAAAACGGCCCTTCCTCGAAGGCCCGGAGGAATGGCGCGGGGGAATGCACCTGCCGGGCATGCAGCGACTGCCGCACCTGTACACACGCTACTGCGTGCCAGTGGAAGAAAATCTGACGCGCGTCATTTACTTTCGCTCCCGGCGGATCAAGTCCAAGCTGGGGCGGCTCTACGAACGCGTCACGTTCAAGCTGATCATCGAGTGGCTGAACCACTACAACTTCTCGAATCAGGACTACGACGCGATGGGAACCACGCGGTGGCAGTATCCGGAGGTGCTGTCGCCAACGGACTCGTTCGTCATCGCCGAGCGGCTCTTGATCGCAACCCGGGCGCGGAGACCAGCCAACGGCGCCGCGGCCAAGTCCGGTAGCGTCGATGTCGCGCCATCGGGCGACGCGCTGCCGGTGACGAGCGAAAATGGCTAGCGGCGTGGCCAGAAAGGCTACTGGCATCCTGAGCGATGCGAAGGATCCGTTCATCAGCGGTCATCCGGTCCACGGATTCTTCGCCTGCGGGCTCAGAATTGCCGTTTCCGCCCGCGGCTGTAGAGCCCCGCAGCCACCGTCGTTGCTCGCGTGGACCCGGATGTCAGCGCTCCTCGTTGTCAGTGCTGTGCTGTTGGCGGCTTGCGCATCACCATCCAACTCGCCCGGTTCGGTTTCAGGGTCATCGCCGGCGCTACGCGTCACCGACGACTCCCCGCGGCCCGGCAAAACGTTGACGATTGCCATACGGGGCGAGCCGGGGTCGCTCAGCGCAAAACGAGGACCGGGACTGAACCTCATCAACACCCGACAGATCTTCAACGCGGATCTGGTCCGCTTGGACGAGCACAGCTCGCCCCACGCGCTTCTCGCGGAAACGCTTCCCCAGCTCAACACAGACTCCTGGATCGTGCTGCCGGACGGGCGGATGGAGACGGTGTACCGACTCCGGCCGAACCTCACCTGGCATGATGGAGCGCCGCTCACCGCTACCGATTTCGTCTTCGCGCTAGAGGTGTACACAACCACCTCTCTCGGGGGATTCGATCCCACACCGCAAAACCTGATCCAGGAGGTCGTTGCCCGCGACCCACAAACGGTCCTGATTCGTTGGCGACAGCCGTATCCCGACGCGGGAATCCTGGACAGTCATTTTTCCCCGCTGCCCAGCCACCTCCTCGAAGAGCAGCTGCACGAGCTGGACGGGGACAGTTTCGCGAATCTTCCCTACTGGACGACCCAGTACGTGGGCGCCGGGCCCTACCGATTGGACGGGTGGGAGCCTGGCACATCGCTAGACGGCGCCGCCTTCGCGGGATACGTCCTCGGTCGGCCCCTGATCGACCGCGTGCACCTTCTCGTGGTCAGCGACCCGAACGCCGCGGTTGCGGGCCTGCTCGCGGGAACTACGCAGATCGCCGTCGATTTCACCATCGGCTTCGAACACGGCCAGGTGCTGCGGCGCCAGTGGGAGGGTGGGAACGGCGGATCAGTGCTTCTCACGCCTACCGATCGCCGGTTTCTCCAGGTCCAGTTTCGACCGGAGGTCGTGAACCCCACCGCGATCCTGGACCTGCGCGTGCGACAGGCTCTGGCAGCGACGATCGACCGCCAGGGGCTGAATGAGGGGCTGCTCGACGGACAGGGGATCCTGATGAACAGCCTCGTGCTGCCCACGGACCCATGGTTCCAAATCGTGGACCAATCAGTGACCAAGTTCACGTATGACCCGCGCGAGGCCGAGCGACTCTTTCGTGCGGTGGGATACGCCCGCGGCGCCGATGGTATCCTCACAAGCCCGCGCGACGGTCGCCTGAGCGTCGAATTGCGGGTCTCCGCTGGGGGACAGAATGAACAGCAGAACAGCATCATCGTAGAGGGGTGGAAGCGAAACGGTATCGATGCCACGTCGAATCCCTTTCCCGTGGCGCGGCTGCGTGATGGAGAGTTCCGCGCCACATTCCCGGCGCTTCAAGGCAGCGTGGGCGGCGACCCCAATTCCCTGATCAGCGCAACGATCCCCGGTCCGACCAATCGCTGGCAGGGATCGAACCGCGGTGCATGGTCGAACCCCGAATACGACCGGCTGTACAGCGCTTTCAATTCAACGCTTGATCGCAACGAGCGGGCACGGCAGATCGCGCAAGCCATGAAGCTCATGACGGACGAACTGCCGGTGATCCCGCTGTACTACGACTTTGGCGTCGTCGCGCACGTGGCCGCGCTTGTCGGGCCGCGTCAGGGGGGCGACTCCTGGAACATCCACGAATGGGAGCTGGAATGACGGAGAACCCTGCGCCCCACGGGAAGCCAGTGCTCGACCCGCGCGCCGCTGGTGGCAAGCGGCTCGCGGGGAAGGTGGCCGTGGTCACCGGCTCCGGCCAGGGGATCGGTCGTGCCACTGCGCGCCGATTCGCTGAGGAGGGCGCTATCGTGATGGTGGCGGACCGCAATCCACCCGGCGCTGCGCGCACGGTGAGCGAGCTGCGCGGCTACGGCGCCGAGGCAGAGATGTGGATTGGAGACGTCAGCACGTCCGACGGGGCCAAGGCGCTGATGGCCGCAGCGATCGCGCGCTGGGGCAGGATCGACATCCTCGTGAACGCCGTTGGCGGCTCAATGCACGGGCCAAAGTACGGTTGGGAATATACGCCGGAAGAGTTGGTAGCCAACGTTCAGAACAACTTCTGGCCGACGATGTGGTGCTGCTGGGCGGCTCTGCCACACATGGTAGAGCGGCGGTCGGGCGCGATCGTCAACGTCGGCTCGAACTCCCCGCGCGGAACCATGCGCTTTCCCTACGCCGCATCGAAGGGGGGCGTGTTCGCCATGACTTCGAGCCTGGCGCTGGAAACCGCGACCATGGGCATCCGGATTAATTGCGTTGCCCCGCACTGGAGCGTATCTGAGGACCCTGACGACGGTCTGGTGACGCGCATTCCTGGGGAGAGCCGACGCGCTCTCGATCCCGAACAGCGGCGGGCGCAGATGGAATCACTGGCGGAGCGGCACCTCCAGAACATCCCCATGCGAAGGCCAGGAACCAAGGAAGAGCAAGCGGCAGCCATCGCATTCCTGGCCTCCGAGGATGCGTCGTTCATCACCGGTCAAATCCTGAGCGTTGGGGGCGGGGCCACCGTTCCGTAACAGGATCGCAACCGGGAGCCGCCCGCGGCGGCACCATCCAAGGGCGAATCCCCGAAGGAGCAGAACCGTTGATCATCGACCTGCACACCCACATCGTGCCCGACCGGTTTCCGACGGGCGCCGGCCGCGTCACAGCCCGGTGGCCATCCATGGACCATTTCGAGCCGGGCCGCGCGAAGGTCATGATCGCCGGGGAGAACTTTCGGACGGTGGGAGACGTGTGCTGGAGCACCGACCGTCGAGGCGCGCAGATGCGCGCCGAGGGCGTTGACGCCCAGGTGATCTCCCCGATGCCGGAGCTGCTGTCGTACTGGTTCAACCGCGACGAGGGCCTCGAGATGAGCCGGTACATGAACGAGTTCATCGCGTCGATGGTCCGGGCCGCGCCGGGGAGCTTCTATGGACTCGGGATGGTCCCACTCCAGGATCCGGACTTCGCGACGAAGGAGCTGGCCGGGCTGCGGGCGATGGGGCTGCTGGGGGTCGAGCTGGGATCGAACATCCTCGGGAAGTCGCTGGGATCGGCCGAGTTCCTGCCCTTCTTCCAGGAGGTCGAGCGGCTCGGCCTGGCGGTGTTCGTCCACGCGCTCCACCCCACCATGCGCGACCGCTACGTGGGACCGGGGCAGGATAACCCGATCGGCTTTCCCACCGACACCGGGCTCACCATCGCGTCCCTTATCAACGGCCTCGTCCTGGAGCGCTGCCCGGGGCTGCGCCTCGCCTTCAGCCACGGCGGCGGAACGTTCCCGTTCTTCCTCCCGCGCTTCGAGCACGCCTGGAGCGGACAGTGGAACGGCGAAGCGCCAGCGGCCGCGCCGGCGCGGGAGAACCCGGTCCGGGCGCACCTGCCAAAATCCCCGACCGAATATGCCCGGATGCTGTACTACGACACGCTGCTCTTCGACGGGCGGGCGATCCGCTACCTGCGCGACATCATGGGCGCCAGCCAGCTCGTGGTCGGCACAGATTTCCCGTTCGTCCCCCGCGAGAAGCCCGTCGGCAAGACGCTGCGGACGCTCGGTTTCTCGGATGCGGAGATGGAGGCAATCACCTGGCGGAACTGCCTCCGCTTCCTGGGGCGCGAGGAGCCGTAGCCGGTCGGACCGTCGAAGCTATGGCTCGAAGGTGGCGAACACCTTGCACGAATTGGACACCCACGACTCCACGAACTCCGTCGTCGTGGGCTTTCGACCCAGCGCGTGCATGGCGCCGGCGAGGCAGATCCAGTTCAGCATCTCGTGCTCGCCCGCGTCCTCGAGCTGGGCAAGGGGGATGCCTTTCCACGCATCGAGCTTGCCCGCGCGCAGCTCCTCATAGCGCGCCTTGTCGGCCTCTACGTCCGGCCAGAGAAGGTGGTGCTTCTGGGTCAAGAACGCGTGCGACCAGCTCGACGAGCCGATGAGCGCGGTGCGGTACGGGCTCTCCTGGAAAAAGCGGGCGACGGCCGCCCCGAGCTTGAAGCAGCGGCCGGGCGTCGGGCTGGGCGGATCCAGCTCCCCGTGTTTGCCACGGGTGAACTGGCGACCGTAGCAGTTTACGTGGAACGGAATGATCGGGTAGTCGAAGCCCTTTCGATCGTAGTCGAGGTGGGCGACGGTGCGCCAGAAGGCGTGGCCAAAGTCGAAGTGGAGCTGCTGATACGCCCACGCCACGTCGAACTCCTCGCTCAAGAGGTAGCTTGTCAGCTCCTTTGCCGCGGCGCGGTGCCCCTTCGCAACGAGCTCCCAATCCCCGCCCACGCCCCAGACGTTCTCCGTCGTGCCGAGGCCGCCCGGCCGGGAGAAGGGCTTGCAACGGTACTCGTCCTCGATATAGACGCAGAAGGCGGGAACGACGTCTTCTCGGAAGTTCTCGTACTGGTCGTCGCCCCAGATCACCACGACGTCGGGGTTGAACCGATCGAGGATCTCGCGCGTCCGGCGAAAGCCGTCCACGAGCTGCTGGCGATGCTTGAACGCCGAGCTGAGCCCCTCGTCGCTTCCCCACTCGGCCTGCATGGGCGGGGGCCAGTTGCGCGGGTCCAGCAGCTCGCGCGGGGTTTTCTGATCGGCGAGCCCGCGGCGCAGGAAGTTCGCCATGGTGGCCTCGGGATAGAGCACGAATGGGCCGTGGGTCACGCCAAGGCCCAGAATCTCACCCATCGTCGTCACCTCCGCTTTCAATTGCTCATCTCGAGCCCCGAGGAAACGGGGCCCGAGGGCGTACGCGCGGCAGCATACCGGTGCGGACCCGCTGCACCAATGCGCGGCGGATCCCGACGTCCAGACGGTAACATGGCCCTCAACTCGCGTCAATGATGGGCTTGGAAGGCCCGGAAGGACGGCTGGACGGAGCGCATCCGCCGGATTAGCCTTACGCGACGACGGAGCCGGTGTGCCGGAGGGCGCGATGAACGCAGCGGTGATGGACGCATTCGGCGGACCGGCCGTGCTGACGTTTCGGTCGGTGCGCGAGCCGGAGCCCGGGCCCGGCGACGTGCTCGTCGAGGTGCGAGCGGTATCCGTGAACCGCACCCTCGACTGCGCCGTACGCGCCGGCCGGTACCACGTCCGCCCGCCACTCCCCCACGTCCTCGGCAATGACCCGGCGGGCATCGTCGCCGCGGTCGGACGCGACGTGGCGAATGTGGCAGTGGGCGAGCGGGTGACGGTGCGCGGCCAGCTCGGGCCCTGCGGCCGCTGCGCCGCCTGCCTCGGCCGGAAGCCAACGGAGTGCTCGTCGGTGGGGATCCTCGGCGTCACGGTCTGGGGCGGATACGCGGACTACGTCAGCGTGCCGGCGCGAAACGTCAACGCGATTCCAGCACGGGTGTCCATCGCCGACGCCTGCGTGATCAATCGACATCATTCGGCTGCCTTTCACTTTCTGCAGGGCCTGGCCCAGCTCCAGGGCGGGGAGTGGGTGCTGGTCATGGGGGCGGCCGGCGCGTTGGGGAGCGCGCTCGTCCAGGTGGCGAAGCTGACCGGCGCGACGGTGATCGCCGCCGCCGGAACGGACGAGCGCGTCGCGAGCTGCCTGGCGAATGGGGCGGATTTTGGCGTGAACTACCGCGCGCGCGACCTCGCCGCCGAGGTGCTTCGCATCACCGACGGCCGCGGAGTCGATGTGGTGGCCGAGAACATCGGGGACCCGGTCCTCTGGAAGGGGGCATTCTTCAGCCTCGCGCGGGACGGGCGGCTCGTGACCGGCGGCGCCCACGGCGGCGGGATCGTGGAGATCGACGTGAGCCGCCTGTACGCCTATCGGCTCCGTATTCTGGGCGGGACGAGCGGCGGCCCCGAGTATGCCGAGCGCGCCCGCAAGGCGGCCGAGGCCGGCCAGATTCACGCCATCATCGGGCGGGTGCTCCCCCTCGCCGAGGCGGCCGAAGCCCACCGGATCGCCGAGGCGCAGGAGGTCATCGGCAAGGTGATCCTCGCTCCGAAAGACGACCCGCGCCGGGAGTGACCGGCCCGTTCAGGACCGGACGTCCCACTCGTGGGCGTTGCGGCTGTACGTGCCGTAGAGCCGACCGGCCTCCGACCCCCCCGCGAAATCGTCGGCGAAGGCCGTCACGCCGGTGCGTGCGAACACGTTCGCGATGTTCACGTTCAGGAGCAGCAGCGGCAGCTCGTCCACGAGGAGGTCCTGGATCCGGGCCATCGTCTGGCCCCGTCCGGCCTCGGTCAAGTCCGTTCGGTACGCGTTGACCAGCCGATCGTACTCCTCGTTGCACCAGTGCCCGCGATTGTTGCCGGCGTACGCGTTGCGCGCCGCCGGGATCTCGCCGCACTCGAGGCGCGTGAGCACCGCGTCGTGGCTCCCGCGTCCGACGATCTCGCCGCCCGGAAACGCCTGGGAGAACTCGCGATCCGCGACGCGCGCGGGTGGGGTCACGTAAATGTCCGAGTCGACGCCGATCTGGTGCCACATATCGTTGATCAGCGCTCCCTGCCGCTGGCTCGAGGCGCCGATCTTGATCTGGACCTTGATGTGCTCGCCCGCGGCGTTGGTCAGGATCCCGTCTGCTCCGCGCCTCCAGCCGTCCCCCTCGAGGGTCCTAAGCGCGCGGGCGCGGTCGTAGGGATAGGCGTTCTTGAAGCCGTCCTTGACGTACGAGTACAGCGGATCGTCCGGCGGGAGGATGGCGTCGCCCGCGTGGCCCGGGACGCCGACGATCACGTCGGCGTACGAATCGCGATCGATGGCCTGGTAGAGGCCGCGACGAACCTGTTTGTCCAGGATCACGGGGCTGTAACCGGGCACCGAGGAATCGAACTGCAGGGCCAGGAACTGGGTCGTGCCGGTGCCGATGTACACACGGCCCGCCCCGGATTCGTCCCACCTGGCCTTG